>DATKLV010000024.1:0-5072 GCA_035542255.1 Desulfomonilia bacterium
GGCGATCCTTGCAGGTTCAAATAATAACGGTCAACACTCCGCGAACGGCATCACCGCAATGTTCATAGCGTGCGGGATGGATGTCGCCAATGTCGCCGAATCATCGGCCGCTCTACTTTATTCAGACCTGCTCCCTGATGGCAGCTACTATTACTCTATTACCATTCCGTCGCTTATTTGTGGAACATATGGAGGGGGTACCGGTCTTCCGACACAGACTGAATGTCGTAAAATTCTCGGCTGCGACGGGAAAAATACCGCAAATAAACTGGCGGAAATTGTTGCCGCGACGGTCTTATGCGGTGAAATCTCTCTTGGGGCAGCAATAATTGGAAAAGATTGGGTTTCAAGCCACGAGAAATACGGCCGCAACTATTGAGGTAACAATCCGCACAAACCCCACATCTGAAGCTTGGCGCGGAGTACCAGGCTTCAGAGACGGGTATTGTGCTCAAGACACCAGCCCACAAGAGCAGACGGATCGGCTGACTTCCCTGTTGCAATGAACAGCCTGTCCCCTTTTCTGTCCCGGGGCGTTACAATATAAGTCCTGTTCCTGATCAAGTATGCAGTGTGTAGTGTGTAGGTCGGGTTGAGGTACGAAACCCAACAAAACCCGGCTAAACGTGAGAAATGTGAATCCGTCCCCAGTTTCCATCAGGGGCCAGGGACGTCCTAAAATCCCTGCGACAAACTGGTGGCATTCGCCCAATTTTACTGTGATGCCTTTGATGCTGTATCATCAAGAGAGGTATAAAAAATGGCGAGATCAAGGCGGGCGTGAATCCTGATGCGTTTGCAACCTGTTTCGTTTCACTCATCGAAGGCAGCATCATGCTTGCAAAGGTCACAGTTTCGAGGATTCATCTGGAAAGAAATGTGTCTTACCTTATAGGCAAGATCAATGATAAGCTCAGGGAGTAAATTTTTTCACTAGAAATATACCGATTGGTATTATCGGCGTCGCAGAAGACAGCGAAGGGAGATTGGACCTG
Source organism: Desulfomonilia bacterium (assembly GCA_035542255.1). Classification (GTDB taxonomy): domain Bacteria; phylum Desulfobacterota; class Desulfomonilia; order UBA1062; family UBA1062; genus MWEI01. The sequence goes on from DATKLV010000024.1 coordinate 996, forward strand.
AAGGATAAAATCAATAAATCGTTTCAAGTGCTACCTGTCGTGCCCTGTGGGCAGCTGACGGACCGTCAGCCATGCGAGAAATTGAATCCACGCGGCAGTTGTAAGAAACTTGATCCATGACAATAAAAGGAGGCACCCATGGCATTATCGGAACAAGAAATCTATCAGGGGTTCATTGACTGGCTGGGCACGGCATGGATCGGCCTGCCCGCGGCAGACGAGCTGCTGCCCCTGATCAGGGCCAGGTATTCTCCCGAAGATGCCGCCCTGCTTACCGGCATGCCCTTCTCGCCGAAATCACTGGAAGAGCTGGCCCAGCTCAAGGGTCTGGACAAGGACACGCTGGGTGCGACACTCGACACCCTTGCCAAGAAAGGCATTGTCTATTGCCTGGATAAGGCAGGAACCAGGTTCTACAGCCTGAACGACTCTTTCTTCACCTTTCTGCGGAGCTCGTTCTGGCCCGGAAGAACCGATGAAGTCAGTGCAGCCATGGCGCCACTGGTCAATCAATACTATCTACATGGTTATTTCGATCAGTACGCACACATACACGTGCGCGGCCTTCGGGCCCTGCCCATCGAGGAGACCGTCCATGAGGTCGGCATGCACAAGGTCCTTCCCTACGAAGATGTAGCAAAGGTACTGGATGCCCAGGACTACTTCTGCGTGGCTGTCTGTCCCTGCCGCCACCGCAAAAACCTTGACCCGGCATCGCCGAACTGCACGTACTCCACCGAGAACTGTCTCCATTTCGGCAATCTGGCACATTATATGGTGACCAATGGCCTCGGAAGGCAGATCTCCCGCGAAGAGGCGCATGCCATTTTGCGCCGGGCGGCTGACGAAGGCCTGGTCCATGGAGTCTCAAACTGGGTCAAAGGAGTGGATACGATCTGCAACTGCTGCAAGTGCTGCTGCATGTGGTTCGAAAGCTTCCACGTCCTTAAACACACGAAGAGCATGGATGCGTCGAATTACCTGATCAAGGCCAACCCTGAAACCTGCAAGGCCTGCGGGCTTTGCGTAAAGCGCTGTCCCATGGAGGCGCTGCGCATTGAAGATTCAGAGCAAGCCGGAAACAAGAAAGGTAAAGCCGCTATCCCGGACACAACCCTGTGCATCGGCTGTGGCGTCTGTGTGCACAAGTGCCCCACCCGCTCGTTGAAGCTCGTCCACAGAGGCAAGGTCATTGACCCCCCTGCAGACCCCCGGGACCATGTGAAGAGGTTCTTCCTGGACCGGCAGTCCGGATGAGAATCTCCTTGGATGTTGAGGGACAGGTCTTACCGGGCTCTTGCACCCAAATGTGATTTTTATATATGCACCAAACAGAGATTCTTCACTTCGTTCAGAATGACAGTAATAATGTTAAGTTGTGCACTATCCATGTATGATGCTCCCAGCAGAACTGTGCCGTCAGGTGGTTCCCGGAACAGGATGTCAGGCCAAGGTGCGCCTAAGAACCAATAACAGGTTTATCTTAAAAACCGGGTCAAGAGACCGTTCCCCGTTTTTTGACAGGAGGCATGTTAAGCCTCTCTGAACATCTGTGATCTTCCATGCGGGATAACGGTAACAGAGGCGATTTAATCTTAAATAGATGGTCTCTGTCCCCATCCCTCTCTAACCGATCTCTTCGATAGCCAGCGGATACTTTGACAGGTACTCGCAGCTGTCTTTCATGATGAGGACAGGATTTTCGTAGCGGAAGCCTATTCCTTCCCCGGGGCTGGCATACTGCATGGCGCAGATGACCATTTCATTGACCCGATACACGTGGTCGGGATCGGTCCAGTAAGGTATGGGCCCATCATTTTTCGCCCCGATGCGCCATTCGTCGCCGAACAGGCCTATGCCGTGCTCGCAGCCGGGAACGACGAAATCCGCGCATCCCCTGGTCTCCGCGCAGTCCATCATTACCTGGGCCAGCTCGGCAGGCGTGGTGCCGGCGCGATAACTATCCAGAACAAGCTGAACGAGAACCGTGAAGTTGTCGGCATGCCAGCGCTGGCGTTTCGTTGCCGGAGCGATGAGGTAGTTGTGGGAATGGTCGCCCAAAGCCAGCTTGAACATGGAATGGAAATCGAGCATGAGCGGCTCGCCCGCTTTTATCTCGCGCATCGTAGGCGGGGTGCACGCGCCCAGTCCGGTGCGATACCCGCAGGAGACCTCGTTCAGGCCCGCGAAGTTCCATTCCGACACGCTCCCTGCCCTGCGCATAGCCAGCGCGCCGATTCCGCCGATCACGCTTTCGGTCATGCCCTTGAACCCGCCGTTCTCCAACGTTGCTCGGGCGGCTTTGTGCCCCTCGTCCACGATGCGCGATGCCTCGCGGAAGCGGTTGATGGTGCCCTGGTCCTTGATAATGGAAAGGGTATCGACAATCTCGTGGGCATTGACGAAGTCGAAGCCGGGCAGAGCCTCCTGCAGCTTCATGAACTCATAGTGCGTCAGGTTGCCCTCCGGCGTGTAGGTGGACATGCCGTCCTCGTAGCCGAGGCGGCCTCCGGCAATGCCGAGGTCATCCCTGATGAAGTCGGATACGGCCGCGATCTGGTCCATGCCGCCCAGGGGGGCATAGGCGCGCACGTGGTCCTCATCCAGCCAGGTTTCATCACCCAGGCGGATGGCGTCAATGATGAAAGTGAAGACCGTAGGGAGACCCTCGGCAGGGACGATGATATAGCTCCGCCACGGGCAGAAGGCATCCGTTATGAAGGACAGCGTGCGGATGCGCGAGCCCAGATACACATCGATGCCCTGCTGCTGCATCATTTTCTGGATGGCCTTCACGCGGCCGGGGTTGTCGATATAATACGGGTCTTTCAGATCAAGCAGACGCGGCATAGCGGACCTCCTAGTAGATCGCCGGTATCTGCGACAGGACTTTGTTCATCCGGTCCGCCACCGAAGCAAGTTTGAGGGCCTTGGCCATGTTGCCTCGCACCCTGAGCTTCCCGGTCATGAGGGCGCGCTGCGAGCTTATCTCTGCACGGGAAATGCGTGCAAACACCTCATAGTCGCCGGTAATGGTAAACTCGGCCTTGGGAGGCTCCCCGGTACCCACCTCCACGCGGGTAACCACGCCGTTGTCGGCCTGGATGTAGAGGAAATGCTCCTTGCCGTCCGGGCAGTTGCGATAGATATCGGTCATCGAGGTAGAGATGTTGTTCATCTTCTCCTCCGGGATTTCTTTTTTCAGGCGTGCGAGAGCCTCTGCCGCCCATTCCTGGCTCAGGTATTTAAGTTTTTCCGACATGTGGAACCTCCTTTCAATATCGTGCAGCCGGGCGTAGCGATATCATTGCGCGGCCTCATTCCCTTGACTGCTTTTCCCGGATTTTCAGACCGGAGAGGATAAGATCGATCCCGTCCTCGAACATGATCTGGTGCTCCTCATCCGGAAACATATAGGTGCGCTGGATTAAGAGGACATAGAAAGAGAACATGAGCGGCGCCACCGCCGCAACATTGACCGGCCGGAAACAGCCTTCACGGATTCCCTTCTCGAGGATGGAGGTGAGCAGGGCAATGGAGTCGCGATTGATCTCCGAGTAGGGGTCCTGGGCGGGGTGAAGCGGAAATAGGGACGGGTCGCGCATGAGGATGCTGCGCAAATGCCGGTCTCCGGCAAGATACTCGTAAGCCTTGCGGGCCATGACGAGGAACTGGCGCTCGGCTTCCTTTTCAGCTGCGATTGCATCGCGCACTTTATCCTGCCAGTGCCGGAAGCCGCAGGCCACGGCCTTGTCATAGAGCTCGCGCTTGTCTTTGATGTAGAAATAGAGTGTGCTCTTGGCCGTGCCGAGCTCGGCTGCGATATCCCCGATGGTGGCCTTTTTGAAACCGTATTCGGCAAAGACCTTTAGCGCTGCCTTGTAAATGGTTTCGACCTTGATTTCGCGTTTCTGCGCCCGCCTCATGCCAATCTCGAATATTCGAACATATTGGTCATTTATTCGAATATTATAATTTTACTCTGCTGTCAATGAATATTCCGGTATACTTGTTTCCAGCCGTCAGTCTCTCCCGACCGGCTTTCATGGAGGTGAAAAAATGTGGGATGCCTCAAGG
>DATKLV010000025.1:0-4051 GCA_035542255.1 Desulfomonilia bacterium
CCATCGAGTACCCTATTGACATTCCGGCGAAGTGGATTATCATAGTCTATTGCGTATTATTACGTTTCTCTCTGTTGGGATGCGTCACCTGTACAGCTCGTTGCAATGTATTCCCGGTAACCCATGAGAGGATCATTTTCATCCCATGGTTACTACGAAACCACTACACGAGTGGGAGGACGGACAATGAAAAACCGCAGAAGAGATAGAAGAATACAACTTCCCGCCAAGATGGATGCAACCATAACCTACAGCGACGCATTGAAAAAGGTTGCAGGCGGTCTCATAGGAGACATAAGCACGAACGGTATGTTCATGGTAACAGAAGCCGTCCTTGACAAGGATGCTTATGTGACCATGCGACTCAACAGCGAAAACCTCATCGGAAAGCCGGTATATCTCCAGGGGCTCGTTGTCCGCACCGATGATCGGGGCATGGCCATCAAATTCACGTATGCCAACGACGACGATATTACGACGCTGCTGAGCTTCTGATCCGGGAATGCTTACCCATTAAAGATATTTTTCCGGCGGTCTTCTCTCCGGCACATACACAATCGGTATTTTCCCCTCGTTCCAATCCTGAGAGACATAGAGATTACAATAGCAGCTTCCAAACTCTTCTACATCCGGAACCCTGTATACACACGGACAGATGATATCCCGGTCCTTTTCCTTGTCGCCGGAGGCCAACCTGCATGGGCAGCACATGTAGCCATAGCGCTCCTTGTTGGTGATCAGCGCTTGAAGAAGGTCAAAGACCCGTTCTCTGTCCTTGTTGAAAAAATATCCTTTTACCTCCTGGACCTTTTTCAACATCTCATAGAGCTTTTCCACCTCGCTCATAGGCCGAGAGCCTCCTTGATCTCTCTCTCCTGGAACCCGATAATGACGTGCTCCCCGCAGATGATCGTCGGAAAAGTCAGTCTCGGGTTATACTTCCTCACCTCATCCAGAATCGCAGACTTGTCCTCGATGTCTAAGAGATCCACATCGATGAAGTCATACGGTATGTTCAATTCATTCAGGAATTTTTTTGCTGCTTTGCAGTGGCTGCAGGTGCTCAGCGTGTAGATCTTGATCGTCTTGGTCATCAGACATGTCCTCCTCACCATAATTACATAATGACTTTCCTTGTCCCGTTCAATACCTAGCGCATTACTATTCAGTATCAGTTTGAGTCTGATGACTGTTGACAGGGGAGCATTTTCATCGGAAAATACATGTTCAACAGACATGGAGGTAGCTCATGGAATCAACGGAACAGAATGTCGGGACCATTGACAGACTCGTTCGTGCCGGCATCGCAATCATTCTCCTCTTGGTCCTTGTCAGGAGCGGTAAGGTATCGTTTGTTACTGCCGTTTCTCTTCTTGCCGGAGGCATGCTGCTGTCGAGTGCGACTTCAGGGGTGTGCCCGCTTTATACTCAGCTCGGTATCTGTTCTATGAAGAACGGCTAGATAGCGCTTGAATCAGGCGGCAGCCTTCAGGTAATTGATAAAGTACTCCACTCCCGACCAGATCGTGAAGAACAGGGCGATCCAGAGGAAAAATTCCCCTGCCAGCTGGAACTGCAATCGTTCAATTATGGGTAAAGGAATGCTGTAGTGTATGAGCAGGGGGATGAGCGCCGTGCATTGGAATGCAGTCTTGTATTTTCCAAGCCAGTCTGCAGCAATGATGACGTCCTTTTCTGCGGCAATACTGCGTAATCCGGTTACCGCCAACTCTCGAGCCACGATCACCGCCGCCATCCATGCAGGCACCCTGTTCAAGGGGATGAGCATGATCAAGACCGAAGCGATCAGGATCTTGTCAGCAAGAGGGTCAAGCAATTTTCCCAGGTCGGATTCAATATGGTACTTCCTGGCAAAATAGCCGTCGAGGTAATCCGTGATCATTGCTACCCCGAAAACACCCGCTGCGATAATGGACTCGATCAGGTCATCGTGGATGAGCAATAGGGCAATGACCGGGACCATGAAGATCCGTGAAACGGTCAGTGCATTTGATATGTTCATTCCCCGGCATATCCTCCCCCGTATATTCTCGTAAGTACACTCCTAACATAATCGGTCGTCTCTTGGTAGGGTGGAATTCCGCCATAGGAATCTACTGCATTGGGCCCGGCATTGTATGCAGCCAGGGCTTTCGTAAGATTGCCGTTATACTTCCTGAGCAGCCACGAGAGATACTTGGTCCCTCCGGTGATATTCTCGGTGGGATCCCATGGATCGGAAACACCAAGCTCCTGGGCCGTCTCCGGCATGAGCTGCATGAGGCCCATGGCGCCCTTGGAAGACCTGGCCAGGGGGTCATAGCCCGATTCCACCTCGATGACGCTCTTTATGAGAGTGGGGTTCACACCCTGGCCCCGGGCGATGGCACCGATCAGGTTGTCGTACTGAGTCTTGGATAACTTCCTCGTTGAACTCTGGTACTGGGAGTACTGAGGATACTGCCTCTGTTTCTCCCTGGCATAGAGCTTCCAGTCAGTGCCCATGGGGCAGTTGCTGAAATGTAGTGTGCCGTCGGAGCCCCGCCTCACATAGATATCTGCTCGGCCGGGACCCGTTATGATGAAAACAAGCACAACTGTACAAAAAAAAGCAAGTATTCTACGATTCATAATTGTCTATATCGTCATGAAGAATGATTTTTTCAAATATTTCATTATTGTACCCAAGATTCACTGCACAATGCAAGGACCGGTTTTAAGTATCCTGAGGTGGAATGGGCTTAACCCCCCGTTTTCGGGAAAGAAAAACACGCATCCTCGTTCCATGGTTCACCAAGCTGTTCACGGTGATGAAGCCGCCATGCTCCTCGATGATCATGTAGACCTTGGAAAGCCCCAGGCCCGCTCCCCTCGGTTTACTGGTATAGAAGGGGTTGAAGATATCCTTGATCTCTTCGCTGGGTATACCCTTGCCCGTGTCGACGACATCAACGATCAGATAGTGAGGATGCAGGCTTATGTTTATCACGAGCGAACCTCTGCCGTCCATGGATTCGCAGGCATTCACGAAGAGATGCCAGAAGGCCTCCACTAAAAAATCATGATCCGCATAGATCTCCTCCAGACCTTGTGGAACGTTCACCTCATAGGCGACACCGCTGAATTTTCCCGACCCGAAGGTCTTTATAAGGGCATCGTTGATGATGTCTTCGATATGGGTCATGGAAAAATCCGGCCTGTGGATCTTGGTATAGTTGACATATTCCTCTATGTCCAAGATCATGGACTCAAGCCGTTTGACATCCTCAATGATATAATCCACATACACCTTTTCAGCTGAATTGGCGTCCACCGACTTGCTCAGCCGCCTGGAGAACCCGCCCAATGATGTGAGAGAGTTCCTGATTTCATGGGCAACACCCTCCACCACCTTGCCCAGAGAAGCCAGCTTTTCGGCGTTAATCACCTGTCTCCTCATCATCTCTATGTCTGTGAGATCCCGGATAACGAGCACTATGCTGTTCAAGTACTGTTCGCTCTTCAGGAACGAGGCGCTCAACAGGCCTGAAAAGATGCTCCCATCAGCCTTGCGGAAGGTATACTCGTTCTGGAAGTAATCATCGCCGTCCGAGGATGCCTGTTTGATGTCTTCAAAAATATCCACGCTCGGATCAGGGATGAGGACATCCACGGGTTTGTTTCTCATGTCTTCAAGGGAACCCCAGAGCTTGTTCGCCATATGGTTCATGAACTGGATGGTCCCCTTTGCATCTATTGTAATGACCGCCTCGCCCATGGTCTCGGTTATGGTGCCCATGTAATCCTTATAGGCATCGCCCCTGGCCCTGAGACGGATATTGTCAAGCTGCAGCTCGTGGTCCTTGATAAGCTTCTTTGCGATATGTACGAGGTACTGCATGGAGAACGGCTTGGTGACGTAATCCTTTGCGCCGGCCTTCATGGCCTGGACAGCGGTATCCTCCGACCCCTCACCCGTGATGAAGACCACCAGGGCATCGGCATCAATGGTCACGATCTCTTCGAGAACATCGACTCCGTCCATCTTCGGCATCAGGTAATCGAGGAAGGT
>DATKLV010000026.1:0-3716 GCA_035542255.1 Desulfomonilia bacterium
TATCACCTGTGGGGTAGGGAATATCAATCTTCTCGAGGATGAATGCCCTGTACTCCAACTCTTCCTTACTGATGAACGCATAGGGGATCTGGCCTGCTTCGGCAGGTACGGGCAAATAACCGCCTGCCCCGTCGGATTTAAGATAGCAATGCCCCAATCCTGTTCCTGCACCGATAACAGCCACATCATATTGTGCAGAAAATTTTCCGTCTTTTATCTTTATCTGATCAGCGATCGATCGTGTTAAACACCCAAAACCCTGTGCTATGAAGTCATTGATGAAATATGTGGGCAGGTTGAAACGCTTTTTCAGCTGAGCGATATCAATGGCCCACGACACATTCACCATCTCCACTTTATCCTCATCGAGGATCGGACCGGGTATGGCGACCACCAGCGCGTCGGAATTCTCAATGACGAGCCCGGGGAGTTCGCTTTCCTGCCGGTCGATCAATTCATCGAAAGAACCTGCCTCGTTGGTTTTAAGCCAGATGCTGCCTGCCAGTCTCATCGAGTATGGGGACTGAACTTCAAACATGGCAAATCTGCTGTTTGTGCCGCCGATGTCAATGACGAATATCTTCTTCATGTCCTCTCCAGATTGATTCATCCTATTATTTTATTATTGAGAGAATAACATAGAGAAAAGGATAATCAAACGATGGGTTGCACTATAAGCTTCCCCCCCCAACGATCGATCCGACATTTGCAATAAGGACACGGGAAACAGAAGATCAAGAGACGTGGTGGGTTCATGAGTAGTCCAGATCTTCTCAAGGTTCTTCTCAAAGTCTGCAATGGACTCCGGTTTCAGGATGATGTCCCGGATACGTCCGCCTTTTGCATCCTCGGCATCGTATCCGTAGATGGCCGTGCATGCGTAGTTCAAGTGGATGATGGTGCCTTGCCGGTCAAAACCCTGCTAAGTCATGCAATCATGTCCACAGGAGGACCGGATTTGCGCTGGTAAAAAATCCTATTGACTAGAATATTATTCTAAAATAGAATTCTAATATGAAACGTCCCAAGGGTAAACATACAGGCACCGAGTCGAGGCGAAAGGCCATTATTCAAGCAGCGCTAGCCTGCTTTTCCGAGATCGGTTTCTCCGAGACGAGCATGGAGGATATCCGCAAACGCTCCAAGGCCAGCACAGGCAGCATATACCACCACTTCAAGAGCAAGGAGCAGCTGGCTGCCGAGGTCTACCTGGAGGGCATACGCGATTATCAGTCCGACCTGATTTCCGCCCTGGAAGGACAGCAGGTTGCGAAGGAAGGCATTCGGGCCTTGATCGGCCACCATCTGAAATGGGTGGAGCACAACGTTGAATGGTCCCGCTACCTGTTCCAGAAGCGCCACTGGGTGTTCATGTCCACTGCGGAAGATGCCATTGCCGAGATGGACAGGCAGCTTGGGCGAAGGGCGGAAAAGTGGTTCGCCCGGTGCATACGCTCCGGAGAGCTCAGGCCCTTGCCTGAGGATATCTTTGTGTCCCTGATACTTGGTCCGTGCATGGAATTTACGAGGCAGTTCCTCTTCGGCCTGTCCAGGACGACCATTGATGATGCTGTTCAAGCGCTCGCCGAGGCAGCTTGGAGATGCCTTGCCGGCAAACAATCCGGCCAAGCCGGGGGAAGTGGTTCATGAAGACGATTGAGGAAATCGGAACATGGGGCCTTAAGGAGCACATCATCAAGAACTGGATGACCCACGATGCCATGTGGTTCTTTCAGTGCCTCGAGACATACGGGATCGGTGAAGCCAACCGGCTCAACAAGGCCGCCATTAAGGCACTGGCTCCGATTGAGCTGGGGCGGGTCTGCGACCTATTCGGCATTGACAAGACCAGAATTAATGATTTCGATGCACTTAAAGACATAATCAATGCAGCCTTTCTTGTCAGCAAAGGTGATTTCATGAGCTTCACCTACCACTTCCCCCGGAAGAATTGCCTGATGTGGGAGTGGGCCGGAGATGACTGTTTCGCCTACAAGGGCATGAAGCGGCTGAAGGTCATCGACCGCTATGAATGCGGGGTCCTTTTCCGCGTGCTCTGCTGGCTGGACAGTCTTGGGATAAGGTACGAAGTCCCGGCAGGACTTGCTGGCTGCCTGATGCACACCGCCGGGAAATGCAGCGGTGAGGTAAGGTTCTTTTTCCCCTGAGGTAAATAAGGACCGGCCTTTGTCCGGAGGAGGAGATATGGCAGAGGAGAAGCACATTATCGATGTCTGGATGCAGCACCCGACGCTTGACTTCATCAACCACCCCATGTTCGCGACACTCAGGAGGTGGATGGGGATCGATAAGGTCATTGAAGATATACCGGTCGAATTCACCCTGAGCGCCATGGACCAGGCTGACGTGGCCACAGGCCTCATCTGTTCCTGGTGGGGGCCGAATGGACCGCTCATCACCAACGATGAGGTGTCCGCCATTGTAAAGCGCTTCCCCGAACGGTTTGTTGGCATTGCCTCGGTGGACCTTTACAGGCCCATGGATGCGGTACGCGAGCTCAGGCGGTGCGTGAAGGAGCTGGGTTTCAAGGGCCTCAGGATAGTGCAGTGGCTATGGAACCTGCCGCCCAATGACAGGCGGTACTACCCCCTCTACGCGGAGTGCATCGAGCTCGATATCCCGGTGGGCCTGCAGGTGGGACATACGGGTCCGCTCTGTCCCTCGGATCCGGGACGGCCGATCCCCTATGTGGACGAGGTTGCCCTTGATTTTCCCGATCTCAGGCTTGTCTGCGGTCACATCGGCTACCCCTGGACCCTGGAGATGATCGCACTGGCAACAAAGTACAAAAACGTTTACATCGACACCTCGGCATACACGGCAAAACGTTTTCCCGAAGAGCTCATCGGCTACATGAGGAAACACGGCCGCAGGAAGGTCATGTTCGGCAGCAACTACCCCATGATCACGCCTGAAAAGTGCCTTGAGGGGCTCAACGGGCTCGATCTCGACGAAGAAGGTAGACGATTGTTCCTCTATGAGAACGCGCAGCGGGTATACAGGCTCTAAGGAATGAATACGAATGACGAACAGGAGGCATATCATGAACGTGTATGAAAAACTGCGGGAGGTTCTTGATGCCAGCCCCACCGGCGCACCGCCTTCAAAGGCCTTTGATGAGATCCTCCGGATCCTTTTCACGCCCGAAGAGGCAGGCATAGCCGTTCACATGACCCTTTTCCCCAGACCCTTGAAGTCGATAGCCTACGATGCAGGGATATCGGAAGGCGAGGCATCAAGATTGCTCGAAGCCATGGCAGGCAAGGCCGTCATCATTGCCCGCCAAAAGGGGGACCTGGTGCTCTATGGTCTTCTCCCTACGATACCGGGACTTTTCGAGTTCCCTCTCATGAAGGGCATGGTGAACCCGGAGCTCGAGCGGGTAGGGAACCTCTGGGATGAATATCACAGGGAAGCCCTGGGTGCATCGTTTTCCGGGAACCCGACCCCCGTGGTCCGGGCTATCCCGGTGGAACAATCATTGGAGGCGGACACCCGGGTTCATGCGTATGGAGAGGTGGCGGGGCTCATCAATTCGGTGGACTACATCGCCCTGGCCCAGTGTGCCTGCAGGGTAAGTGTCAGGGCCTGTGATAAACCGACCGAGATGTGCCTGATCTTCGACAATGCCGGACGCTTCCTTGTCCAGCGAGGTTATGCGCGCCGGAAAAAGGCAAGCTGGAGAATTTCCTCAG
>DATKLV010000027.1:0-2383 GCA_035542255.1 Desulfomonilia bacterium
CCGTTCCGGCTAAAGAGCTCATAGGGCGCCATGGACGCATCACCAACGATGATGAGACGTGTCTCCGGGTCTATGCGCGTAAAGTCCTCCACCGACACCGGCTTGTCATAACGCTGGGGGTCTTTCCATACCCTGCTGTAGATGGTGTTGTGAAAATAGAAGATCTGCAGGTCCTTGAACTGGTTCTTGGCATGGTTGAACAGCACCTGCACAACATTGATGTAGGGGTCCATGGAGAAACCGCCGTTGTCGATCATGAGCATGACCTTGAGTTTGTCTTTGAGCGACCGGTCGAACACGATCTCGATCTCGCCCGCGTTCTTCATGGTCTGGTAGATGGTCCGCTCGATGTTCAGGTGGTCCTTGGGGCCCGCAGGGATCATGTGGCGCAACCTCTTCATGGCATCCGAGATCTGGGACGGGCCGAGCTTCGTGTCCTCGGTGTAATCCTTGTACCGCCTTTCAAGAGCCACCTTCACCGCCGACTTGTTGCGCGACTGGCCGCCCACCCTCATGCCTCCGGGGTGATAGCCGGAATGGCCCACGGGTGATGTGCCCCCGGTGCCTATCCACCTGTTGCCGCCGTCGTGCCGCTCGGTCTGCTCGGCAAGCCGCTGCCTGAAGTACTCCTCGATCTCCTCGGGGGTGAGCTTGTTCAGTGTCGCCTCATCTATCCCGAGAAAATCCGCCATGGCCTTGGGGTCCTTGAGCCATTCCTCCAGCAGGGCCTTTATGGCCAGATCGATCTCGGAGTACGCCTCCGGGCTCAGCTCGGCACCCTGGAAGAAGTGGGCGAACACGCGGTCATAGGTATCGAAGTAGCGCTCCGATTTTATCATGACGGCCCGGCTCACGGAGTACAGGTCATCAAGCGAGGAGATGCACCCCTTATGCAATGCCTCCTGGAGACGTAGGAAGCTGGAAGGCGAGATGGGGACGCCCTTGTCTCTGAGAAGATAGAAAAACTCCGCAAACATATGATCGATACGTCAAACCAGTCAGTAGGTGCCCGTGACCTGCCGCTGAACGATCTTAAAGTCTTCACTCTTCTTGAACAGCACGCCCAGGTAGGGGATATCGTTCTTTGAGAGGTGCTTGGGGTCGAATTTCTTGTCCATGAGCAGGATCCTGATCCAGTTGATGAGCTCGCGGGTGGCGGGTTTTTTCTCGATGCCGCGGATGCCCCTCAGGCGGTAGAAGGTCTCGATGCATGCCTCTGAGAGCTTCTTGTCGAGGTCGGGGAAATGGGCATGGACGATGCTGTCCATCATCTCCGCATCCGGGAAGGCGATATGGTGGAATACGCACCTGCCCAGGAAGGGGTCGGACAGGTCCTTCTTGGCATTGGACGTTATGATGATGATGGGCCTGTTCTTTGCCTGGATGGTCTTGTCGATCTCGATGATATCGAAGGACATCTGGTCGAGCACATCCAGAAGGTCGTCCTGAAAGTCAGTGTCTGCCTTGTCGATCTCATCGATGAGCAGCACGACCTTCTGCTCGGACATGAAAGCCTGGCCGATCTTGCCCATTTTGATGTAGTGCTCGATGTTGCTCACGTCCCGTTTGGAGTCCCCGAAGCGGCTGTCGTTGAGGCGGGTCAGCGTGTCATACTGATAGAGGGCCTCCACGGCCTTCATGCTGGACTTGACGTTCAGGATGATGAGCGGCATTGCAAGGTTTTCCGCAATGGCGTGCGCCAGGAGCGTCTTGCCCGTGCCGGGCTCTCCCTTGATGAGCAGAGGCATCTCGAGCCTTATGCTGGCATTCACGATCTTCGACAGCTCGGGGTCGAGCACATAATCCTTGCCGCCGGTAAATTCATGGTTTTCCATACCTTTTCTCCTGAAGCGTAAATTTAGCCTTCCTCTCATAGCATAAACTAATTAAACAGTGAACTGCGATCAGAGAACAGATGGCCGGCTTACGGTCCCAAGGCTTACGGTTTACGTTCTCAAATCCTTTTCCGTGGGTCGTATGCCTCATGACTTACGCCTTTATTCTACCTGCATTGACTGATCAGAATGTTTCCGTTAGAAAGAGGTGGCTGATATCATCTTACAGAGGAGATTCTCATTGGGTAGCAGTGATGAACGCCAGCCGGCGGACACTCTATTAAAGCGACTGTGGCTCTTTCTGACAAAGACCAGGGACGATTCGGATACCAAGAGACAGATCGAGAAGATCCTTGACGAGGTAGAAGAGCAGGGCATCATCGATGAGGACCAGGGCGACATGATCCAGAACATCCTGGTGCTCAAGGACACATCCGCAGGCGAGATCATGGTGCCGAAGGGCGACATCGTGGCGCTGCCCAGCACAGCCTCCCTCGACGAACTTGCCAGGATCTTCACCAAAGAGGGCTACTCCCGGATACCGGTCT
>DATKLV010000028.1:0-2180 GCA_035542255.1 Desulfomonilia bacterium
GCAGGAAGGACCGGGGCCAGGATATTCCCGTCCGACTTCGAATATACCGGGCTTTACATCATTGACACCCTTATCGTGAGGGATTGGGGAGCCTTCAGCGATGTTCTGATCCACCTTGTTCTGCCATCGTTGACACTCGGACTCACACTGTCCGGCATCTTTGTCCGTCTTACCAGGGCGAACATGCTGGACGTACTCAAGGCCGACTATATCCTTGCAGCAGAGTCCCGCGGGATAAAGCACACCACGGTTGTTTACAAACATGCCCTGAAGAACGCATTCATCCCCGTTCTTACCATGATGGGCCTGCAGGTGGCCCTGCTCATGGCAGGGGCCATTCTCACGGAAACGACGTTTTCCTGGCCGGGCATGGGAAGACTTCTGCTGGAGCGGATATACCTTCGGGACTATCCCATGATACAGGGGGTGATCATCGTGTTCGCCCTGATGGTGGCGTTCATCTCGCTCCTGGTAGACATCATCTATGCGATCGTGGACCCGAGGATACGGTATTAAGATGAACTATTCACCGTCACAGGGGCTGCGTTGGCTATTTAAGACCTTTGCCAGGATGGACAGGAAGTACGGTGTGGAGTGGTGGATACTGTGTATAGGTGCCGCCATCATCCTGGCAGTTATTCTCATGGCCGTCTTTTCCCCCTATCTTGCGCCATTTGATCCTTACAACCAGGAAACCGGTCCCCAGCTTGCGGCTCCCGGAGGCCATCATTTCATGGGGACCGACAATCTCAAGCGGGATGTGTGGTCGCGCATCGTGTTCGGTTCGCAAACTATTCTTAAGGTCTCGGTCCTCGCTGCGGTCATATCTTCATTTGTCGGCATCTTCTTCGGCCTGATTTCAGGCTATGCAGGCGGTATGCTCGACAGGTCCCTGTCACTGGTGATGGATGCGGTCTATGTATTTCCGGGCCTTATCCTCGCTATTGCACTCGCAGCCATGTTCGGACCGGGAGTACTCAACATCACTATTGCAGTTGCCGTCATCTATATACCGACCTATTTCAGGCTCGTACGAGGCCAGACACTTGCCATCAAGCAAGAGCTCTATGTCGAGGCGGCCCGCGCTATCGGAGCGTCAAGTTTCACGATCCTGGGGAAGTATATCTTTCCCAATGTGGTCGCCACCACTGTAGTGGTATTTACCCTGAACGTGGCCGATGCCATAATGATCGAGGCTGCGCTCACCTATCTCGGACTTGGCCTGCCGCCTTCCATCGTGGACTGGGGCATGGACCTGGCCATGGGAAAAAAGTATCTGCCGGCCGGAGACTGGTGGCTCATCACCTTTCCGGGCATGATGATCTCCCTGCTGGCCTTAGGATTCACCATGCTGGGCGAGGGTCTTGCAGAGATCTTGAACCCGAAACTACTGGAGAGGTAATATATGAATGCCGGCGAGACCATCCTCGATATACAAGATCTCAAGGTGGAGTTTCCCATCAATATCGGGACGGTCAGGGCGGTGAACTCGGTAAGTCTCGAACTGAAGAGAGGCGAGGTCATGGGTCTGGTCGGTGAATCCGGCTGCGGGAAGTCAACACTAGGCTTTTCCATCCTTCGTCTGTTGAGACCTCCCGGGCGGATAGCAGGGGGCAGGATCATCTTTCGCGGAAGAGACATAGCGAACATGGAAAAGAGAGATCTTCTCTCTCTCCGGGGTTCCAAGATCGCCATGATCTTCCAGGACCCTCTCACCTCATTGAACCCGCTCTTTTCCATCGGAGAGCATTTTGTTGAAACGCTAAAGACCCATGAAAAGGGTATCGGGAGACATGAGGCACTAAAAAAGGCCGAGATGATGCTTGAAAGCCTCGGCATAGCCAGGGAGCGTCTCCAAGAATATCCTCATCAGATGTCCGGCGGCATGCGGCAGCGGATCATGATCGGACTTGCATTGATCATGAATCCTGACCTTCTGATTGCCGATGAGCCGACAACCGCACTTGATGTCATTGTAGAGGCGCAATTTCTCGACCTCTTGAACGACCTGAAGAACAAGTTCAACCTTACCATCATTCTCATAACCCATAACCTGGGCAATGTTGCCCAGCTTGCAGACCGGATAACCGTAATGTACGGCGGCACCATCGCCGAGGTGGCCCCTGCCCAATTTCTTTTTGACGAGCCCATGCACCCCTATACCCAGGGACTGCTGGCAT
>DATKLV010000029.1:0-5931 GCA_035542255.1 Desulfomonilia bacterium
AAACAGGGAAATGCTTGTATTCAGGCATCCCCCGGCATATAATCAAGGATGCTTCATAAGGATCGAGCATCCTTCAATTACGGAGAGCAATTGATATCGATATGGTGAACCCTTGAACGATACAGCGGGCCGGAAAAGTCATGTACAACTCCTACGCAGATACATCGCTTTATGTACCACTGGTCTGGCTTTGCTCTGCGCAGGCGTCTTTCTCCTGAATTTTTTGAGTGTGCCCCTCCTCCTCTTGCCCGGCATCCCTCTCTCATCACGTTTCTCTTTGGCCTTCATTGAGTGCGGTTTCGCCTTTATCCTTGGATGTGTCGGGGTCGGTCTTTTCCTTTGGAGTATCAGAAAGCAAGGGTTTCAGAGTAAGGATCTGTCTCTTGAAGAAGCCTTTTCGCAGGCTTTCATCAATGCATCACCCTCGTTCTTCTTCGCAGTGAGTAAAGATGGAACAATATTGATGATGAATGATGCCATGCTCTCTGAGCTTGGCTATACCAAAGAGGAGGTTATCGGCCGTAATTACCTCAGCACTTTCGTTCCCACCCGCGAGCATGAAGCGGTCTCAAAGGTATTTGAAGCAATAGCTCAAGATGAGTCTCCCACGATATATCAGAGTTATGTAACTGCAAAAGATGCTCATGAGGCGCTGGTCCAGTGGAACGGGAGGCCTTTTTTCAATAAGCATGGAGAGCTGGATTTCATTTCAGGCTCCGGTATCGACATCACGGAACAAAAAAAGACCGAACAGGCCCTGGCGGACAGTGAAAGCCGTTACCGTCTTTATGCGCATAACGTACGCGATGTCCTCTGGGTGCTGGACAACGATCTTCGCTATGTCTACATCAGCCCCTCAGTTGAAATGCTCCGGGGGTATACGGTTCAGGAATCCCTCAACGTGCCTCTGGAAAAGGTCTTTACCCCGAAATCTTACCGGAAGATAATCAGGATGATCTCGGATATCAGGGACGTCCTTGCAAAGGGGGAGCCTCTCGACCCCAAGACATCCTTGACGCTGGAACTGGAACAGGTATGCAAGGACGGATCAACCCGTTGGACAGAAGTTATTGCAAGCCTCCTGAGGGACGATAACGGTAACCAGGTGGGCTTCTTAGGCATAACACGTGATATCAACGAGCGAAAACAGGCTGAGGACTCTTTACGTACGAGTGAAGAACACTATCGAGCCATCTTTGAAAACACGGGAAATGCCACGGTCATTATCGAGGACGACACCACCATATCTCTTGCCAATACGGAGTTTGAAAGACTCTCCGGGTACTTGAAGCACGAGATAGAGGGCAAGAAATCATGGACGGAATTCGTTTTGAGCGAGGACCTTGACAGGATGATCGGATACCATAACATCAGACGGCAGGACCCGAATGCTGCGCCGAGAAATTATGATTTCAGGTTTATCGACCGGCATGGGCGCATCAAAGATGTCTACGCTACCGCAACTATTATCTCGGGCACCAAGACAAGCCTGGTTTCGCTCCTGGACATAAGCGAGAGGAAACAGGCTGAAGAGCACCTGAGGCTGTCTAGGGAACAGCTCAGGAATCTCCATATTTATACGCAGGAACTCCGCGAACAGGAACGTGCTCGAGTAGCACGTGAAATTCATGATGAACTGGGTCAGGTGCTCACCGCCTTTAAAATGGATCTTTCCTATCTTTCCCGCAAACTTCCCAAAGAACAGCCTGTCCTTAAAGCCAAGACCGGCAGCATGATAAAATCCATTGATTCCAGCATCGAGACGGTGCGCAGGATTATTATGGATTTACGACCGGGTCTGCTCGACCACCTGGGACTCATTCCCGCCATCGAATGGCAGACTGAGGAGTTTATGAAACGTACAGGCATCAAGTGCAGCCTGGAAATATCCCCCCAGGGAATACATCTTGACGGGGAAATCTCCACCACTATTTTCCGCATCTTTCAAGAAGCGCTGACGAATGTTGCACGCCATGCCAAGGCCACTTTTGTCAACATCTCGCTGAGCCTCGGGGGAGACCTCCTCATGCTGCGAATCCATGACAACGGCATCGGCATCACGAAAAATCAGATTGATAACCCCCGATCATTTGGGCTAATGGGGATGAGAGAACGGTCGCTGTTCTGTAATGGTTCCTTTGACATTCTCAATGAAAACACCGGTGGTACTACCGTTATCGTGGGCATACCGCTTTCGGGCATGAGGAAGATAGATGATACGAGTACTGGTAGCTGATGATCACCCCATTGTACGGGAGGGCGTCAAGCAGATCCTCTCGGAGACAAGCGACATCGTCGTTGCCCATGAGGCCTCGACCGGTCATGAGGCTATCGATTCCGTCTGGAAGAACGAGTATGATGTTGTCCTTCTTGATATCTCCATGCCCGGACGGGACGGGCTCGAAACACTGAGAGACTTGAAGAACATCAAACCGAAGACCCCTGTTCTCATCCTGAGTATCTATCCTGAAGAGCATTATGCTGTGAGGGTGCTGCGGGGGGGCGCATCGGGATACGTGACAAAATCGAGCGCCCCCGATGAGCTCATCTCGGCAATCAGGAAAGTGGCTTCTGGGGGCAGATACATAAGTCCGACCCTTGCCGAACGTCTGACTTATGAGCTTGACAGGGATTTAAGCCGACCGCTGCATGAATCTTTATCCGACCGTGAATACCAGGTTATGCGTATGATCGCTTCAGGGAAGGCCATCAAGGAGATCGCCAGTGATTTGTGTCTGTCTATCAAGACGGTGAGCACCTATAGATCACGCATATTTGAAAAACTGGGAATCGGCAACAATGCGGCGCTGGTCTTGTATGCAGTGCAGAACAAACTCATTGACAGCCGGCATCTTCCATCAGAACCCGATCAGCATAGTACCTCAGAGGACTGAGACCTTATTTATTTCTCCAAGAGTGCGATACTACAACCTCTAAGCAACCTAAAAAATCAGGCTATTCTGGAAAGCGATTAAGCCGGGAGAACCCAAATCAGGACACTACCCACTGAGCATGTAAGATATGTCTTACAGTAAGACAAGAAAACATATGACATGACAATGAGAAATATTTCCTATTCACAAATATTGATTTATGTGTCATTATAATACGTACAACAAGTGTTGTTCTGACCTCCTTTACGCCAGAAGAGGGGACAAGTCCTCTCGTGCTTTGTCCAAAGACCTAAACTTCTTCTGGCTATTTTTTTGTCTAAAATCAGGCAACAGGAGCCGAACATTTAAAAATTCATGCTGCATGGGCTGTGCATGGGGCAGTTCATGCAGGATTTTCTAGCTGGTCTTCAATCTTTACGAGAAGCCTTTTGTAACCCTTGACCCGCTTGCCTTTTACCGTTAAGAACCCGTTTAGTCTTAGGAGAGTTGGAACGGACCTTGGATGGAAACAGCCCGCATGTTATAATGGGCTTCAAAGGAGCTAAGCCTATGCCTGATCTCGATCTTGTTGCCTTACCCCAGGAGGCGGCTGCCGCTTTCCGCCCTTTTGCAGAAGAACTAGTGAAAAGATTCTCCACGCGCCTCCTGTCGATCACTGTTGTTGGAAGCTGCTTGACTGGCGACTACATCTCCGGTGTATCGGACATTAATTCCGTACTTGTATTAACAGAAGCCGATATACCGGAACTTGACACCCTTGCTTCCCTGTCGCATTTCAAAAAAAAGCACATCAGAAGCCCTCTCATCATGACCGAGGAATACATATCTCGTTCATTGGATGTCTTCCCCATAGAGTTTCTGGACATTAAACTCATCCACAAGACCGTACACGGACCTGATTTTTTTGAAAATCTTTCCATTGACAAAGCCCCTTTGCGCCTCCAATGTGAGCGCGACCTCAAGGGCAAGCTCATACACCTAAAGCGAGGTTACGTAGCCTGTGAAGGAAAGTTAAAAGGACTTAAGGCCATTCTTCTTGAGGCTATACCCGGTTATTTTCCTCTTCTGAGGGCCATGTTGTACCTTGTTCAGAGCCAGGAACCGCCTGCTCGGAAAACAGATGTGTTGGCAAAGGCAGAGGCGGAATTTCACATACCCTTAACCGTCCTTAGAGAGATAGTAACTCTCAAGGGCAGCAGGTTTTCCCTTAACCGTGACCATATCTTGAATCTGTTCAGAGAGGTCAGCAGGATCACCTATGAACTATCTGTGGCGACCGATGCACTGGTTGTATAAACCCATACTTCTTTTCCTTTTGTTCTTTCCCTTTACCGTCCAAGCGGCGGAAAGACAGCCCGCCTCTTATGTGGTTGACAATGCCGGTATAATCGAAGAGGGCGCCAGGACCAGACTGGCCGGTTTACTGCAGGAACTTGAACAGAAGACAACCGTTCAGATGATCATCCTTACCGTTCCCAGTACCGAAGGTATCCCCATTGAACAGTTCAGCCTCCAGCAGGCTGAGAAGTGGGGCCTTGGCCAGAAGGGAAAAGACAACGGCCTACTCATGGTAATTGCAGTGAATGACAGGAAATACCGGTTCGAGACAGGGTATGGACTGGAGCAGGTATTACCCGACAGCCTGCTCGGGAGCATCGGGCGATCATACCTGGTCCCCGCCTTTAAGTCCGGTGACTACACAAAGGGGATCATGGATGCAACGTCCATAATCGCACGCACCATTGCCGATGCCCAAGGGGTAAAGCTCACCGGTCTGCCGGAAGTCAGACAACCTCAAAGACGCACCCATGGGTCTCCGTTAGGTGGCATTATCGGCTTTATCATCTTCATTATGATCCTTTCTTCGCTTTTCCGATCCCGTTCCGGGGGTCTCCTCCAGGCAATCCTCCTCGGGACCCTCCTGGGCGGAGGCGGTCGTCGGGGTTCAGGCGGTTTCGGCAGCTTCGGCGGGGGCGGGGGCGGCTCCTTCGGAGGTGGAGGAGGCGGCGGCTTCGGCGGGGGCGGGGCATCCGGAGGGTGGTGAAATCGTATATTATAGAGGAAAAATGGCAATATGAGGCCGCTTACTTTTATCGATCGATTCGTGTATAACCATATCAAGCTCGTGGGCGGACAGGAGGTTGTATGAGCAAAACCGTGCAGGTAATCATCGGGATTGTCGTTGTTCTCATCCTTATTGCAGGGATCACCATATCGGGCTTCAACAAGGCCCGCCGTATGAATGAGGCGGTAACTGCCCAGTGGGCCCAGGTGGAAAACCAGCTTAAGCGCCGCTTTGATCTCATCCCCAACCTCGTGGAAACAGTCAAGGGTTATGCTTCCCAGGAAAAGTCTGTATTCCTGGGGATCGCCGAGGCCAGGAAGGCATATTTCTCCGCACAAGATGTTGCTGGAAAGGCGAAGGCGGCAGGTGACGTGGAACAGGCTCTGTCCCGGCTGCTCCTGCTTCAGGAGCGTTACCCCGAACTCAAGTCCAATGAGAACTTCATGAAGCTGCAGGACTCCCTGGAAGGAACCGAGAACCGCATCTCGGTGGAGCGCAAGCGCTACAATGACCTGGTCCGAGAGCTCAACTCATATATAAAGACATTCCCAGGGATATTTTTCGCCTCGCTGGCCGGGGTGAAAGAGGCCCAATACTTCAACATACCGGAAAAGGAGACCCAGGCACCCCAGGTGAAGTTCTAAGAGGCCGAGATCTCCCGTAAAAACCCTGAGGGCATCTGGTATGTCTCTCTGCCATAGAGCGCCCTCACACGTGACCAGGAAAGGACGACGTGCCTGCGGGCCCTGGTGATGCCCACGTACAGGAGGCGTCTCTCTTCTTCAATATTCTCCGCCGTGTCGAAAGACCTGGAGTGGGGCAGCAGACCCTCCTCGCAACCGGCTATGAAGACATGATCGAACTCAAGACCCTTTGACATGTGCAGCGTCATGACACTGACCGTTTCCCCGGCATGGTCGTCCATGGCGGTCATAAGTGCCTTTTCCTGGAGATAGTCCGTCAAGTCCAGGG
>DATKLV010000030.1:0-3342 GCA_035542255.1 Desulfomonilia bacterium
GGGCAACTGCCTGAAGGACATCATCACATCAAGGATCATCCCGGTCGTGAGACTGGACATGATCTTTCGGCAGGGTCTCCAAAGCCGGATTATTGTCAACAGTCACCGGATAAATCATGGCAGGATGCCTTTGGTCCCGGAAGACGGGAGCGGGGAATATCGATTCATCTCAGAGGAGGACCCCGAGAAGATCCTGGCTGAGGTCATCCGCCAGGTCACCGATGAGCTTCCACGGAAACACGGTCTTGATCCCTTCCATGATGTACAGGTGTTGAGCCCCATGCATAAGGGAATCCTTGGTGTTGAAAACCTCAACCGGCATCTTCAGCAGTCCCTCAATCCGGACGGAAGACCGTACAGGAAGGGCAACACCGAATTCCGGGTGGGTGACAAGGTTATGCAGACCCGCAATAATTATGAGCTGGATGTCTTTAACGGGGACATCGGATATCTTGTTGACATCAACGAGAAAGACGGGTCGTTCCAGGTGGAATATGATGATCGGATAGTTTTATACAATGCAGCGGATGCGGATGACCTGGTTGTCTCATACGCAACAACCATCCATAAGGCGCAGGGCAGCGAGTATACCTCAGTGGTCCTGCCTATCCATACCCAGCACTATGTCATGCTTGCAAGGAACCTGCTCTATACCGCCGTGACAAGGGGAAAAAGCATGGTTCTCACAATAGGTTCCGCCAGGGCGGTAAAGCTCGGCGTGGAAAACAGCAGGAGCAGGACCCGGTTCACGAGGTTTGCACGGAGACTTGTTGAGAAGCATGAAGAGGAAGGATAAAACAGAATTACAGGAGTGCCAGGCTGTCAGCCACAGCCATGCCGGAAAGGGTGGGTCTGATAAAACCTTCTTTAATCTCGATGAGTCCTGACCTGTCCAGGTCCTTCAGCAGCAGTCCTTTATCATTCATGAGGTCTGTGCCGAACCTGAACAGATACTGCGCCAGGTTGATACCTTTTTTCGTTCTGAGGCCAAGCAACAATGCCTCCATCCGAAGCTGTTCGCTGTTTAATACCTCCGAGCCGCAGACTGGGAGGCGGCCTTCTTCGATATCATGATGGTAATCCTTGATGGATTCATGATTCCACCATCGTTTCTTACCCTTGAACGAATGGGCTGAAGGTCCGATGCCTAAGTATGGTGTGTGATCCCAGTATTTCCGGTTGTGCCGTGAAGCATTGACCATGCCCCTTGCAAAACTGGAGACCTCGTAGTGGTCGTATCCCGCCTCTTCCAAAACCTCGGATGTTATCATGAAGAAATCACGCTGAGAGTCTTCCGTGCGTAGGGGGAATTCACCCTTCTCATACCTGTGGCCGAGGGGTGTGTGGGGCTTGAGCTCCAGCTCATAGCAGGACAGGTGGGCAGGGTTAAAGTGCAGGGCATGCATGAGAGAGGTCAGCCAATCTTCAAGCGTCTGGCCGGGCAGGCCGTAGATCAGGTCGATGCTGATGTTGCTGAACCCTGCGTCGATGGCGTTTTCAATGGTGCCTGATGCCTGTTCTCTTGTGTGCCGACGGCCCAGAAAGCTCAGCTCTTTTTCGTCAAAGGACTGGACGCCGATGGAGATACGGTTTATGCCCAGGCCTCTTATGGTGTTCAGCTCTTTGAGTTCCCAATCCGCGGGGTTGACCTCGATGGTAATCTCTGCGTCGTGAAGTATCTTGAAGGCATTGCGGATTTTGTCAAGGATGGCCTCGATCTGTTGAAGCGGCAGCAGCGACGGTGTCCCACCGCCAAGATAGATCGTGTCGAATTCTCCGAATTTTTCCCGATAGGCATCGATCTCTCTATCCAGGGCAATGATGAAGCGGGGAAGGATATCGGTATTCGTAACCGATAAAAAGTCACAGTAAGGGCATTTTGATTTGCAGAATGGGATATGAACGTAGAGGCCCGGCCTAGCGCTCTTTTCGGAGTTCATCAATCCGCGTCCGATTTCAGAACCGCCAGGAAGGCGCTCTGGGGGATGCTGACCGAGCCGATCATCTTCATTCTCTTCTTCCCCTTCTTCTGTTTCTCGAGCAACTTGCGTTTTCGGGTGATATCGCCGCCGTAGCACTTGGCAGTTACATCTTTGCGGAAGGCCGAGATGGTCGAGCGGGAAATGATCTCACCCCCGATAGCCCCCTGGATGGCTATCTTGAACATCTGCCTGGGGATCTCGTCTTTCAGGCGGTCGCATGCCTGGACCCCCCTGGCGCGGGCACGATCCCGATGAACGATCTGGGACAGTGCGTCGACCTTCTCACCGTTCACCAGGATATCCAGCAGCACGAGGTCGCTCTCCCGGTAATCGATGAGGTCGTAATCAAACGAACCATAACCTTGGGTAACGGATTTGAAGCGGTCGTAAAAATCATATATCACCTCGGCCAGGGGCATCTCATAGGTAAGCTCCGCCCGGCCGGGGCTTGTATAGTGCAGGTTTGAGTTCACCCCGCGCTTTTCGATGCACAGGCTCATAACCGAGCCGAGGTAGCGGTCCGGAAGCATCATGGTCGCACGGATATACGGTTCTTCAGAGCTTTCGATTGATATCGGGTTCGGGTAATGGGCCGGATTGTCCACATAGAGCTCTGAAGAGTCCTTCAGGATAAATTTGTAGCGGACACTCGGCACGGACAGGATGATCGACAGGTCATACTCCCGCTCGAGGCGCTCCTGGACGATATCCAGGTGCAGCAGGCCCAGAAAGCCGCACCGAAAGCCCTGTCCCAGGGCGATGGAAGAGTCCTTCTCATAGATGAAAGCCGCATCATTGAGTTTGTACTTTTCCACGGCCTCGGCCAGGTTTTCATAATCGTCAGAGGCAATCGGGTAGATAGAGGCGAAAACAACGGGTTTTATCTCCTTAAATCCAGGCAGCGGCTTCTCGCAGGGCCGTCCCTCCAAGGTTATCGTATCGCCTATGCTTACACTGGAGACGGTTTTCACACCGGCTATGATATAGCCCACCTCGCCTGCCGATAGCTGTTCCCGTTTCTCCGGCGATAGGAGAAAATGTCCCACCTCTTCCACGCGGTAGGTCGAATTATTGAACATGAACCGGATGATATCGCCGCCCTTCACGGTACCTTCGAAGATACGGCAGTTGATGATCGTTCCACGGAAGGAGTCATAATGGGCATCGAATATCAAGGCGGCCAAAGGAGCTTGAGGGTTACCCTTCGGCGGTGGGATACGCTGCACGATGGCCTCCAGGATTTCATCGATCCCGATCCCTTCCTTGGCAGAACATTTCAAATGTAAGTCCGGGTCAAGGCCTAGCTCGGCATCGATCTGCTCGATAACCCTCTCCACATCGGCGGATGGAAGGTCGATCT
>DATKLV010000031.1:0-6244 GCA_035542255.1 Desulfomonilia bacterium
TTGCCAGATTGTCTTTGATCTTTCCCGGTTTGGCGTAAAATTTCGGCAGGTTCTGAACCTTTACCATGAGCGGCTCGTTAATATCCTTTTCCAGCACGATAATATTGCCGGGCTTGAGGGACGATAGATCCCGGGGCGAGATCTGCGCCCTGCCCAGCTCGACATCCACATCCACATAAACTCCCAGGAGTTCGACCTTGAGTCTGTTGACCCATGTCCTGTCCACACTCATCTTCTCTTCGGAATGGAAGGTTGCATAGAGCCTGTCCCTGATGGGCTCTATGAGCATGTAGGGCAGACATATCATTATGTTGCCCGTCATCTCGTCCATCTCCACCTCGAACTGGACCACCACGATAACATCTTCATTGGGAATGATGCCTGCAAACTGGGGGTTCATCTCCGGACGGATATAGTGAAACTCAAGCTCATAAACGGGCTGCCAGGAATTAACCAACTCCTTTATGGCGGCGTGCACGACCTTGTTGAGTATGCGCTGCTCGATGGCGGTAAACTCCCTGCCCTCAATCTTCATGGTGCCGGCGCCTTTCCCGCCGAAGAAGCTGTCGATGAGTGCGAAGACAAGCTTGGTCTCAACAATAACCAGGGCATTGCCCCTGAGAGGATCCACCCGGATGATGTGGATGCTCGACGGAACCGGCAATGACCGCATGAAGTTGCCGAACTTGATGGTATCTAGTGATACCGGGGTTATGTCCACCATCTTCCTCAGCATGCTGGAGAGCGTGTTTCGGAAGAACCTGGCGAACCTGTCGTGGATTGCATCGAGAGAAGGCATCCGGCCCCGGACGACCTTGTCCTGCGCTGCGAAGTCGAAGCGCTGGAACTGACCTTCCTCCAGAGGCGGTACGTCCGTCTCCGTGACGATCTCTCCGCCTACAACACCTTTTAAGAGGGCATCAACCTCTTCCTGGGTCAGGATCTGTCCCATTGTGCATCCTCACTGGACTACGAATTCCGTAAAATAGACCTGAGTAACCTGGCCGCTCGTGATATACTTGTTCACTGCCGAAACAATCTCGCGCTTGACCATCCGCTTGCCGGCCGATGTCGATACATCATCAAAGGATTTGCTCGAAAGGATCATGAGGATCTCATCCCGAATCTGGGGCAGTTTACTTTGAATCTCACCTTCCACTGTAGGGTTGTCAACCTCGAGCTGCATGACGGCCTTGAGGTACCGCTGCCCCTGGGCGTCCGATAGGTTGACGATGAAGGGATCGAGCTGCTTCAAAGGTCCCGATGAACCACTGCCCTCTCCTTCCCCCGAGCTCTTGGACTGTGTCGATTCGTGTTTTACTTCCTTTCCAGAGCCTTCCTTGCCCGACGCCTTCATCTTGGGGCCGATGACCAGGAAGTACCCAGTCACTGCACTGACGACGACCAGGACGGCGACGAGTGCTATCACCACGATCTTTACAGGAAATTCCTTCTTTTTTACCTCAGGAACCTGTTCCTTTTTCTCTCCCTTTTCCTCACCAGCCATGTGGTCCTCCTATATGCGGTCTTTCAAAAGGATGATCTCCACCCGTCTATTTTTTCCCCTGCCGCCCTCCGTGTCATTGGCGGCAACGGGCTTCATGGCCCCGTACCCCGCAACGCACAGCCTATCAGGGCTCATTCCCTGGTTATATACGAAGAAATCGGCAATGCTGATGGCCCTCTGGAGAGAAAGCTTCCAGTTCGCCTGCTCGCTGCCCACATTATCCGTGTGGCCTTCAATGGCGATGATGACATCCAACCCCTTAACGGCATTGGCGATCCCCTTGAGAACAGGCTCTGCATCCTTCTTCACACTTGTTGATGCCTTGTCGAACACCACTTCATCAGGGACTCGGATGGCAAACCCGCGGCTTGTCTCCTTCACCAGTTCATTATCAGTACCGCGTCCCGGAATACCCAGCACGTTCTGCTTCTTCAAGGATATTACCAGGCTCCTGTTCAGACTCCCGGCTTCTAGTTGGATGATATCGGGCTTAGTCTTTACTGTAGGCGGAACTACGGTCACCTCATGCTGCTGGGGAAATTCAAGGACGCCGGTCACCGAGTTGAAGAACCCGAACGTGTTCTTCAGCGCCTTGCTTTCCATGGAAGACATGGAGATGATCAGCACGAAGAAACAGAGAAGGATCGTGAGCATGTCGCAGAACGTGGTCATCCAGTTCAAACGAGAAGGCATCTTGACGATGAGGACATTTTTATTTCTCTTCATCACTGTTCTTCCAGCTCGAAATTAAAACCCTTGTAGAGTATTGAACGGAGCCATTCTCCACGAGTCTGCCTGAGCCCTTTGAGATCTATCTCTTCCGGTATCTGGCCGACGATGGTGATCTCAACCCGCCTGTTAAGCCTTCTCCCTTCCTCCGTAGTGTTGGTCGCAATGGGCCTGCCTGAAGCCATCCCGTATGCGGAGAGACGGCCGCCCTTGATGCCCTTATGCTCGAGATATGTGAGCACGGCCAATGCCCTTGCCGCGGACAGACCCCAGTTGGAATAGAAGGGCGGCGTCTCGATGGGCACTGAATCCGTATGTCCGGTTATAATGACCTGATTGTCCATCCGAGAAAGGACCTTGGAAACAGAGGCCAGCACGACCTGGCTGTCCTTGTTGAACGTATCGGTCTGTCCTTCGAAGAGGATGGGAGACTTGATGGTGATGGTCACCCCGAGTTTCCCCTCCGTCACGCTGATTCCACTGACGATCCCCGTATCGGCAAGGGTATTATGGATGCTCTGGATGTCCATGTTCCCGCCTTCCATGGGAGGCCTCTGGGGCAGTATGTTCTTGGGCCCGATGAACGAGAACGGGCTCTTGCCCCCGGGCAATATGCCGAAGCCGCCCCTTACCGAGCCGATGGCCATTTTCTGCCGTTTGTTGTCCATGACGCTCACAGAGCTCAAGATGACGAAGAACGTGAGAAGGAAGAGAAAGAGCGAGGCCAGCAGGTACATCGTAACGTTCATGGGCTTCTCGACATAGACTATTTTTTTCCTGGCCATTACTGCTCCCCGTGCATGCGGCCCACCACCGGCTCTCTCAGCGCCGGAGCGAGGAATGAATGGAGCTTCCTCTCCACGATCCTGGGGTTGTCGCCCGCGGAGATGGACATGATACCCTCGATGATCATGCCCTTCTCCACGACCTCTTCCCGGGAGCGCATGGTAAGCTTTCCCGCCATGGGCAGGGCGATCAGATTAGCCATGATGGAGCCGTAAAAGGTGGTGATGAGTGCTACCGCCATGGACGGGCCGATGGAGGACGGATCGGACATGGACTGGAGCATCTGGATCAGTCCGATGAGCGTGCCCAGCATTCCCATGGCCGGTGCGTACGTGCCCAATGAGTTGAGGATATCCGCCCCCCTGGTATGACGTCTCTCGATATGATCGATCTCGGTCTCTAAAATCTCCCGGATCGACTGGGGTTCAAGCCCATCGATGACGAGCTCCAGCCCCTGCTTGAAGAACGGGTCTCCGAGCTCTTCTGCAGGGCTCTCCAAAGCGAGGATCCCTTCGCGGCGCGCCCGTGCAGCGAAGTCCACGAATATGGGAATCAGGGAGTGCACCTCGCGGCGCTGGGTGAAAAAGACGTTCCTGACGACGCCGAAGACTCCGACGACATCTTTCAGGGGGTAGTTGATGAAGATGATGCCGAAGGTCCCGCCTATGGTGATCATGACGCTCGGGACATCGACAAACAAAGTCAGCGGGCTTCCGGATATGATCCCCATGAAGACCATTCCGAATGCCACAAATACTCCGATAATCGTCGCAAAATCCATACATACCCCTTAGGGAACAATCTGGATAACGCTAAGCAGAAAGCAAGGGGTATGCCACGATGGCTTTGAAGCTATATACTGCTTATTTTCAACATATTATCTCCATCAATGGCCCTGCGGATCATGACTGGATGGGTCATAAATTTGACGCATAAGGCCGGCCGGGAAAGGGAACCCCGGCCGGCCGAAGAATCGGTTCAAGCATTAACGTACCAGGTTGATAAGGTCCTGGAGCATGGTGTCAACCGTGGTGATGATCCTGGAGTTGGCCTGGAAACCGCGTTCCGTGGTGATCATCTTGACGAACTCTGCAGCGATGTCCACGTTGGACTGTTCCAGGGAGTTAGGGGAGATGCTACCAAGGCCGTTCGAGCCCGGATGGCCGGTAATGGCATCGCCCGATCCGCGGGTCGCGCTCCAGAGATTGCCCCCTACTTTGGAGAGTGCCTGCTGGTTGTTGAACTTGGCAAGGCCCACCCGGTAGAGGTTCAGGATCTGGCCGTTGCTGTAATGGCCGACCATGACGCCGTCGGTGCCCACCGACACGTTCTCCAGGAAGCCAGTTCCGTAACCGTTCTGGGTCTGGTAGACCGTGGTGGATGAGGATGCGTACTGGGTGCTTGTCAGTGCCTGCGGCTCCCAGGATGACGTGGGGAGCAGCGGTCCGCCGACCCCGGTGATCTGGGATATCGTGGTTGCATAGCCGGCGCCTGCAGTCCATGCCCCGCTCGTGCTCCTGGCCCCGTACTCAAGTGCAATTGTCTGATCAACGCCTGAGACGAACTGGGCGGTGAACTCAGGATATCCGTCGGGCGAGAAGTTGGTGGCGCGTGTCCAGTGGGCCGGAAGGATGGTATTGGCCGCACCCGCGGTTCCGTCGTACACAAATTCGGTCATCGTCTTCAAGGCGCCGCTCGTGGCATCGAACGAGGCGGTCCCTCTCGCAAGGATTCCCCTGGCAGCAGAGCCGGCAAAGGGTGCCCTGAGGTCGTCATTGGGGTCGCAGGTCACGATGTATTCCCAGGAATTGTTGAGGTCCACCGAACCTGCGGCAGTGCCGTCATAGTACTCACTCGCGTTATTCAGCTTGTCATAATAGATGGTGATATCGTGCGCTGCTCCCTGAGAGTCATAGATCTTGATGGCGGTCTGGTACCCGTAGGCCGTGTCACCGATAGGAGGCGTGCCTACAGGCGCATTGGCATTCCAGGTGTTGAAGATGCTGTTCGAATTAGATGTGGCCTGGCTGTCGAGGTTCGTGATGGCGGTCAGTGCGCTCGTAGCCTCGGGAGGCGAGGTGAATGCGCTCAGCTTGATGTTCTGCAAGGTCCCCACATCGTTGCCGCTTGAATCGAGCGCCCATCCCCTGGCCACATACCCCTCGGGGTTGACGAAGTTGCCGTCCGAGTCGAACCGGAACTGGCCCGCCCTGGTGTAGAACTGCGTCTCCTCGTTCTGCGGTGAAACGATGAAGAAGCCGTTTCCGCCTATGGCCAGGTCGGTGGCATTGGACGTGGACTCGAACGAACCCTGCTGGAACAGGGTGTCGACCGTGCTCAGTGCGGCTCCTCGGCCTATCTGCGATGTGCCCGAGGCCGTCGCAACCGACTGGGCAAGAACATCCTGGAACGTTGTCCTGCTCGACTTGAAGCCGATGGTGTTCACATTGGCTATGTTGTCGCCGATGACGCTCATGGCGTTGCCGTTCGTGGAAAGGCCGCTGATCCCGGAAAACAATGAACTGGATATACTCATATATGTGCCTCCTTTTCTTCTCTTAGCCCGATATCTTGCTTACATCAGCCAGGTTTACTTCCTTGTCGCCGATCTCCAGGTATACGTTCCCGCCGTCGAATCTCACACCTGTGACGGTACCTGTTGCATACGTGGTCGCGTTTACCGCATTACCGTCATAGCCTTTGGCACTTACGGTGAAATAGTATTTACCTGCTGCGAGTGCCTGGCCCTTGTCGTCCTTGCCGTCCCACGTACACTGGATGTCCCCGCTCTGGACGCCTGTTGCATTGAATGCGCGGACTGCGGTCCCGCTTGAGTTGTATATCGTGACCTGGACCTGCGAAGCCTTGTCGGAAAGGTTGAAATTGAGCGTAGAGGAGCTGCCCGTGAACTGGATCGTGTTGCCGTTTGCACTCACCTTTTTCCCGATGAACGAGAGGGCCTGCGTATTGCTCATGGTCCCCTGGACCTGGCTCAGCTTGTCTACGCTGTCCTTCATGCTCGTGAGTGCTTCCAGCGATGAGAACTGGGCGAGCTGAGAGGCGAACTCGGTGTTCTCCATGGGATTCAATGGGTCCTGGTACTGGAGCTGCTTCACCAGCAGATTCAGGAACATGTCCTTCTCTGACGAAGCTGATGTCGCACTTGCCGATGCCACTGATGCAGCCGCTGCAGCCGCCGACTGATTTGCAAGGATATTGTCC
>DATKLV010000032.1:0-3146 GCA_035542255.1 Desulfomonilia bacterium
TCGTCACCGGTGTCTATTTATATATCAGGCACACCAGATATTACATTTCGACGGATGATGCCTATGTGACCGGCAGGATCCATTCCATAGCACCCAAGATTTCAGGCACGATAAAGGCGGTCTATGTGAATGATAACCAGCTCGTGAAGAAGGGGGACATCCTTCTCGAGATCGACAGCAAGGATTATGATGTCAGGGTGACGGATGCAAAGGCATCGGTGGATGTTGAGATCTCCAAGGTCAAGGAGCTTTCAGATCGTGTTGACGTAGCAGAGAAGCAGCTCTCGGAGATACAATCGAAAATCGATGCTGCTCAGGCCAACCTTGCATTGCAGGGGGCAAACCTGAAACAGGCACGCCTCGATCATGATCGAGCTCAAAAACTCTATGAAAAAGGTGTATTTGCCGAGACGACGCGCGAAAAGGCGGCCACCGCCTATGATGTGGCACGGGCCCAGGTGAAGGCGGCCCAGGATCAGGTGAAGCAGATGCTGGCCGGCCTTGAGACCCAGAAAGTAGTGGTAAGACAATCCAAGGCAGCCTATCAGTCTCAGGAATTTATCGTGGAACAGAAGAGACAGGTGCTTGCCTCTGCTGTCCTGATGCAGGGCTATACAAAGATATACGCACCTTCGGACGGGCACATCACCAAGAAGAGTGTGGAAGTTGGCAATCAGGTACAGCCGGGGCAACCGCTCATGGCCATTGTGTCGCTGAGCGATATCTGGATTGTCGCAAACTATAAAGAGACTCAACTGGAAAACGTGAGGCCCGGCCAAGAGGTACAGATTAATGTCGATACCTATCCGGGAAAGAGATTCAGCGGCAAGGTGGACAGCATCATGGCAGGGACCGGTTCGGTCTTTTCCCTTTTCCCGCCTGAGAACGCCACCGGCAACTACGTTAAGGTCGTGCAGCGTATCCCGGTGAAAATCATCCTGGATAAAGGATCTGATCCAGACCATGTCCTCCGCGTGGGGATGTCCGTCGAACCGACGATCTCCGTGAGGGGCAAGTAACAGGGGCAGATGCATGAGCACACCCCCACAACAGGCCAACAAGTGGCTCGTTGCCCCGACCGTGATGCTCCCTATGCTCATGGTCGTTCTCGACACCTCCGTGGTGAATGTATCCCTGGACCATATCCGGGGGAGCCTGTCGGCCGGCATAGATGAGGCGACCTGGTCCATCACGGCATATCTCGCCGCCAACGCCGTCATTATACCCATGACGGGCTGGCTGAGCAGGCTCTTCGGCAGGAAACGCTATCTGATCTTCTCTATCGTGTTCTTCACCTTGAGCTCGTTCCTCTGCGGGGTCTCATGGAACATCCAGAGCCTTATCATCTTCAGGGTTATACAAGGTCTCACCGGGGGTTCCATGCCGCCTATGACCCAGGCAATCCTGCTTGAGTCCTTCCCCCCCCAGCAGTATGGTATCGCCATGGCGATCTTCGGGGTAGGGGTCACCTTCGGACCTATCATCGGGCCTGTGCTCGGCGGCTGGATCACCGACAACCTCACCTGGCATTGGGTCTTCTTCATCAATATCCCGATCGGCATAGTCTCGGTCATCATGGCCCTACTCATCATTGTGGATCCTCCCTACATGAAGGCCATGCGTATGAAGATCGATTATTTAGGGTTCATCCTCCTCGGTGCCGGGGTAGGGTGTCTACAGCTGCTCTTTGACAGGGGAGAGAGGAATGACTGGTTCGCATCAAATCTCATGCTGGCTTTCGGCATCATATCCGTATTCTCTCTAGCCATGTTCATTGCGGTGGAGCGGTTTGCCGAGCGTCCCATCATAGACCTGAGCATATTCAGGAACTACTCCTTCTGCCTTGGAAACACAGCCATGTTTTTTTTCATGGCCAATCTTTTCGGAACGATCGTACTGCTTCCAATATTCCTACAGACATTGATGGGTTATACCTCGAATCTCGCGGGCATTGTGCTGGCCCCGGGCGGTGTCGCCACCCTTTTGGCCATGCCCCTTGTGGGGAGGCTTCTCCATAAATACAATCCCAAATTCTTCATAATCCCCGGTATCTTCATCACTGCATATTCGACCCTCCTCATGGCAGGGTTTACCATGGGAGTGGATTTCCCGACCGTTGTCTGGCCGAGGTTCATGATGGGTCTCGGCATGGGAATGCTGTTCATTCCGCTGACCACACTGACGGTCTCGGGAATCAAAAAGGAGAACATGGCCAATGCCACTGCCATCTATAACCTTGTACGGAACATAGGGGGCAGCATCGGGATTGCCATGGTAACGACCATGGTAAACAGGAGATCCCAATTCCATCAGTCACGCCTTGTGGACAGCCTGACGCCGTTTGACCCGACCTACTACCTGCGCAGCCGGCAGGGGGCCGCACTCCTGCAGCAAGGCGGGATGGACCCGTCTTCGGCGCATCAGGGCTCTCTGGGCCTCATGTATCAGAATATGATAAAACAGGCATCGATGTTTTCCTTTGATGATGTCTTTTATTTTCTCACCCTCATGATTCTCCTCCTCGTCCCCCTGGTGCTTCTCATGAGGACGAACAGCCCTGAACAAGTGCAAACAGTGGTGAGTGAGTGAAACAGATGTATCATAGTCAGGCAGGGTGAATATTCATGTGAGAAAATTTTCTTCGGAATCCAATCGGAGCCCCTTTTTTTCTTGAAGGTCGATATTACTTCTTTAGTCAGCTGAATCATAAGGAAGCCGGTTATTTTTATGAAGAGGTAATGTCCGATGCCGAAAAAGAACAAGACAGCCTATGCAAGGGGGCTTCGACTGAGGAATGCCCTCTGGGGCCTGTTCATAGGAGACGCACTTGCCATGCCTGCCCATTGGTATTACAGCCTTGGAAACATCAAGAAGGTTTTCAATGGGGGTATCAAGGGGTATATTGACCCACCAAATCCCCATCTCGAAAGCTTCATGGTGGGGATGGATTATTATCCGGACGTTAAATCTGCCAAGCGTCTCGGGCGGCCGTACGATATCCTGCACGAGCATGTCCGTTTTTACAAGACCAGCTACTCTTCACTCGAGATCCCGATTACCGGACAGGCAAGGGTTACCGGAAATGCCGTTCCGGATCTCGATGACCGCTACCATTACCACTACGGTTTACAAGCAGGGGAGAATAC
>DATKLV010000033.1:0-8934 GCA_035542255.1 Desulfomonilia bacterium
TTTGTATCTTATACCTTGTTGACCATGACATTGCATTTAGCTGTCCTGACCACCTTGTCCGTTACACCTCCGATGGCATATTTGGCAGCCCCCGTGCTGCCGTATGGTGCGAGAACGAGCAAGTCCGCGCCGGTTTTTACCTGCTCCTCCAGGATGACATCCGCCGGATCGCCCTTCTTGATCAAGTAGCCGATATCAACCTTCTTGGCGTCTTTCAGATTATCGACCTGCTTCTGCAGCCGCTCATTCGATGACTTCATGATCTCACGTTCGAATTTCGCCACAAAGTCGTCGCTGATACAGTAGTCGACCAGGTAGTTTATGGCGCACTCCTTGACGTTCTCCTCGACCACGTGAAGCACGACGACCTTGCCTTTATATCGGGCTGCGATGTCGGCGGCATGCTCGACCGCTTTATCCGAATATTCCGAAAAGTCGGTAGGAACCAGGATCTTCTTCGGAGCAAACATAGAATCCTCCTCTCGTGTTACCTTGTCTTAATGGTTAAGTCTTTCGCCTGAAAACCTTTACTTTTATAAAGATGTTCCCTACGGAGTGAACGATTCATCTTAAGAAAAAGCTTGACAGGACGGGGCTCTCAGGGGATATACAGGACGATGTTTGAAAAGACAGCAACCCATGCTTATTACTATGGCTTTTACTTTAGAAGGGGCGGTTGCCCATAGGCCTGGGTGCCGGCAGCATACGAGACAAGGCCATGGGCAAAACCCATGGCCTTTTTTTATCTTCAGCCAAGAGAGGCATGAGAAATGAAGAAGATCCTCAGCGGCAACGAAGCGGTGGCACGGGGGGCATTTGAGGCCGGTGTATCATTTGCGGCCGCATACCCGGGCACACCGAGCACCGAAATCCTTGAGACGATCGCAAAAGAATACAAAGGCATCCACGCCGAATGGGCACCTAATGAAAAGGTGGCGCTCGAGGTGGCTATCGGCGCTTCGTATGCAGGAGCAAGGTCTTTGGCCGTCATGAAGCACGTGGGTGTGAACGTGGCGGCGGACCCGCTCATGACATTGCCTTACACCTTCATCAGGGGCGGCATTGTACTCATCAGCGCGGATGACCCCGAGTTGTTCTCTTCCCAGAACGAGCAGGACAATCGACACTATGCCCGCTCTGCCAAGATAGCCATGCTGGAGCCTGCAAGCTCAGAGGAGGCAAAGGATTTCACCAGGGAGGCCTTCAAGATCAGCGAGGAATTCGGCACCCCGGTCATGGTGAGAACCACCACGCGGATATCGCATTCCATGGGTATTGTGGAGCTGTCAGACCCCGGGGAGAAAAAGGCCCCCAGCCTTGAGAGACACCCATCCGAGTGGGTGATGCTGCCCGCCAATGCCAGGAGGCGACACCCGATTATCGAGGAGCGTGTGCTTGCCCTGAAGAAGCTTTCGAACACCACGCCCATGAATTTCATGGAAATGGGCGACATAAAGCTCGGGATCATATCCTCGGGTGTGGCCTATCAGTACGCCAAGGAAGCCTTTCCGGGCGCCTCATTCCTGAAGCTCGGCATGCCGTATCCGTTTCCTGACGAGCTGGTCAGGGCGTTTGCCGCCAAGGTGGAAGAGCTGTGGGTAGTCGAAGAGCTTGATCCTTTCATGGAGGAACAGGTCAGGGCGCTGGGCATCGCATGCCATGGCAAGGACCGCATCCCCATGTGCGGAGAGCTTAACCCGGACATAGTCAGGGCCGCGATCTCAGGCGAGCCTGTGATGAAACCGGCACAGCCGGTCCTGCCCGGAAGACCGCCCAACATGTGCCCCGGCTGCCCGCACCGCGCTATGCTCTGGTCCCTGAGGCGGAACAAGTGCTTCATAGCGGGAGACATCGGCTGCTACACGCTCGGTTTCCTGCCGCCGCTTGACGCCATCGACACCTGTCTGTGCATGGGCGCAGGCATCAACCATGCCCACGGTATGTCCAAGGTGTTCGGTCCGGGCAAGGAGAAGATCGCCGCGGTCATCGGCGATTCCACTTTCTATCACTCGGGTATCACCGGCCTGCTGAACCTCGCCTACAACCGCGGCGTGGCGCTGGTCGTGATACTGGACAACAGGACCACGGCCATGACCGGATCCCAGAACCACCCGGGAACTGGCGTAACCATTGAAGGGCAAAAGAACACCACTATCGATCTGGAGGGTCTCGTAAGAGCACTGGGCATCGAGTGGGTGAAGACCATCAATCCCTATGATGTGAAGAATGCAAGGAAGACGATAAAGGATGCCCTGGCTCATGACGGTCCTTCGGTCATCATCTCCAAGGCACCTTGCGTGCTGCTCAAGTCCCGGGCAGTGCCGGGCAAGCCCCTGGTCGTGGATCAGGACAAATGCACGGGATGCAAGGTGTGCATAGGCCTCGGCTGCCCGGCCGTCGAGTTCGGGGACGAGATGGCACACATCAACGAGGTTTGCGTGGGCTGCGGTGTTTGCGCAGACCTGTGCCCGCAGGAAGCCATCGGAGGTGTGAAATGAACGTGCTCATGACGGGTGTCGGCGGACAGGGCATCATTCTGGCCTCCGACGTGCTGACGGAAGTGATGATGAGATACGGCTGCGATGTGAAGAAGTCCGAGATCCACGGCATGGCCCAGCGGGGCGGCAGCGTCATGTCCCACGTGCGCTTTGGCGAGCACGTGGCATCCCCCCTTATCCCCTATGGAAGCTGCGATATCGTGCTCTCCTTCGAAGAGCTGGAGACGGCGCGTTACCTGCCGTACCTCAGAAAGGACACGACCGTGATCATCAACCGGTTCCGGCTTTCTCCTCCCACGGTTATCGCCGGCAAGGAGGCATACCCGGACATCACGCCGGTTCTCAGGGAAAAGACAAGGGACATCCGCCTTGTTGAAGGAAGCGCTTTGGCTCTCGAACTGGGCAACCCGCGGGGGGTGAATATCATCCTGCTGGGCACGCTGTCAGCGCTGCTCAAACCCGAGGAGTCCCTCTGGATCGAGACCATCAGCGACATGCTCCCTGTGAAGATCAGGGCAGTCAACATAGAGGGCTTCAAGCGGGGAAGGCTGTTGAACGTCCAGTGAATTATCGTCAGATGGGGAGGTTTTAGGGATGATCTACAATGAAGAATTCGAGACACTGCCGCGGGAGGTGCTGGACTCGCTGCAGCTCAAGAGGCTCAAGAACGTTGTCGAGCGCGTCTATCACACCGTGGGATTCTACCGCAAAAAGTTCGATGAGGCAGGCATCACCCCGTACGACATCAGGAGTCTTGAAGACCTGAAGTGCCTGCCGTTCTCATCCAAGCAGGACCTGAGGGACAACTACCCGTTCGGGCTCTTCAGCGTGCCCATGACCAACATCGTGAGGCTTCACGCCTCATCCGGTACCACAGGCAAGCCCACGGTCGTAGCCTATACCAAGCGCGACATCGAGACCTGGGCCGAGCTCATGGCGCGCTCCTTTGCAGCGGCAGGTCTCACCAAGAACGATATCATCCACAATGCCTATGGTTATGGCCTGTTCACCGGCGGGCTCGGCGCACACTACGGGGCAGAGAAGCTCGGTGCCAGCGTCATCCCCATGTCGGGCGGCAGCACCAAGAAGCAGATTCTCATCCTGCAGGACTTCGGCCCCACGGCCATCTGCTGTACGCCGTCCTACCTGTTATACCTCGCCGAGACGGGAGAGGAGATGGGTGTGGACATGAGGTCTCTCAGGCTCCGCGTGGGTGTGCTCGGCGCAGAGCCCTGGAGTGATCATATGCGTGTCGAGATCGAAAACCGGCTCGACATCACGGCACTCGACATCTACGGCCTGACCGAGATCATGGGCCCGGGGGTAGCCATGGAGTGCATCGAGGGCCGGGCAGGACTGCATGTCTATGAGGACAACTTCATCGTGGAGGTCATCGACCCGTCCACTCTCGAGGTTTTGCCCTATGGCCAGCGGGGCGAGCTCGTGTTCACCACGCTGACCAAAGAGGCCTTCCCGCTCATCCGCTACCGGACCAAGGACATATCCAAGCTCTTGCCCGAGGTGTGTCGGTGCGGCAGGACCTTTGTGCGCATGGAGCGTGTATCGGGACGCAGCGACGACATGTTCATCATCCGGGGTGTAAACGTGTTCCCGTCACAGATCGAGAGCGTCATCATGGAGATCGAGGGCCTGGAGCCCCACTATCAGCTAATCCTGGAAAGGGAAGGTTCGCTTGATACCCTGGAGATCCAGGTGGAGGTGAGTGAAAAGGTCTTCTCGGACGAGATC
This sequence comes from Desulfomonilia bacterium, assembly GCA_035542255.1. Classification (GTDB taxonomy): domain Bacteria; phylum Desulfobacterota; class Desulfomonilia; order UBA1062; family UBA1062; genus MWEI01. Next base: position 4,248 of record DATKLV010000033.1, read on the forward strand.
AGGCAGCTGCAGAATCTGGAGCGCCGCATCCGCAAGGACATAAAGGACTTTATCGGCATCACTGCCAAGGTCAAGCTTGTGGAGCCCAAGACCCTGCAGAGGTTCGAGGGCAAGGCCCAGCGAGTTGTCGACAAGCGGAATGTGTAAAGGAGGTCTTTCATGAAGGTGGAACAGATATCGATCTTTCTGGAGAACAAGCCCGGGGGGCTCTCGGGTGTTACCAAGGTGCTCAAGGATGCGGGCATCAACATCCGGGCTCTCTCTCTGGCGGACACGAGCGACTTCGGTATCCTGCGGCTCATCGTGGACGATGTGGTCAAGGCGAAGAAGGTGCTCAACGAAACCGGCTTTGCCGTGGGGAGGACTCATGTCATCGCCGTCGAGGTTCCCGACAGGCCGGGCGGTCTGCACAGCATCCTCGACCTCCTCACCAGGGAAGGCGTCAACGTGGAGTACATGTATGCCTTTGTCGAACGCAGCGGGGAGAATGCGGTCATCATCTTTCGGTTCGACAATATCGACCAGGCCATCCAGGTGCTGCTCAACGGAGGCTTCACAGTGCTGAAGGGAGAGCAGGTCTACAACCTGTAACGATAAGATTCCCCGCTATCGCACCGGGGTCTTAGCATAATTTTGATGGAGCAGAAGGAGGAAGAAATGAAAAAGATTTTATGGGTATGGGTGGTATGTTTTGCGGTATTCTGCATGGGTATCACCCAGGCAAAGGCTGACGACATCAAGATCGGTGCCATCCTCAGGCTGAGCAAGGGTGCATCGGACGGTCTGCCCGCCAAGAGGGGCATCGAGATTGCGGTGAAGGAGATCAATGCAAAGGGCGGAATCAAGGGCAAACCCATAACGGTCATCTATGAGGACAGCAAGGATTCACCCCAGGAAGCGGTGACCGCGTTCCAGAAGCTCACCTCCATGGACAAGGTTCAGGTAGTCATCGGCCCCATGACCTCGGGCGAGGTCCTGGCCGTGGCTCCCATAGCCCAGAACGGCAAGATCGTGGTGCTCACGCCCACCGGGACGTCTCCCAAGATCTCTGATGCGGGAGAATACATCTATAGGGGCTGCAACAGGATCGACAAGCAGGCCGAAGCGCTCACCAAGTTCGCAAAAGAGACACTGAAGACCACGAAGGTAGCCATCCTGTACAGCAACGAGCCGTACGGCAAGGGCTGCAACGACCTGTTCACCAAGTTCTTCGGCGACCTGGGCATCCCGGTGGTAATAGCCGAGAGCTTCATGGTGGGCGACCGCGACTTCTCTTCGCAGCTCACCAAGATATCCCAGGCCAAGTTCGATCTCCTGTTCATCCCCGGCTACCTCCAGGAGACCGCCCCCGCCATCTCCCAGGCCCGCAAGATGGGGATAACCGAGCAGTCCATGGGCGTGTACGGCGACATGGCCCCCAAGTACATCGAGCTTGCGGGCAAGGCGGCCGAGGGCCACGTGAACGCCAGCGAGTACAACGAGGATTACAATACGCCGACCAACAAGAAGTTTAAGGCGGAGTACTATAAGATCGTGAAATCCAGCCCGAACGAGCCCAACAACATCATGTTCGCAGCCATCACCTATGACATGGCAAGGCTCGTGGCCAAGGGGATCGAGACCAACGGCAACACCCCCGACGACATCCGCGCCTATCTCGACACGGTTAAGGATTTCGATGGAGTCACCGGCAAGCTCAGCTTCGACAAGAACGGCGACGTGGTGAAGCAGGGCGTATACCTCTTCAAGGTGGTAAAGGGGAAGTACGTAAAGGTCCAGTAGGGTGCTCTTTCAACAGCTGGTAAACGGCCTTGTGGTGGGCAGCGTGTATGCGCTGGTCGCCCTTGGCTACACCATGATTTACGGCATCCTGGGGATCATCAACTTCGCCCAGGGAGAGATCTACATGTACGGCGCCTTCGGCGCCGTACTCACCTTTTCAGCCACAGGAGAGCTGGGCCTTTCGGTTTTGGCGGGCATAGCCGCGGCGTGCCTGGTGGGCGTCCTCCTGGAGCGGATCGCATTCAGGCCGCTCAGGGGCATGCACCCGCTGATACCGCTCATCAGCGCCATAGGCGCCTCAATCTTCCTCAGTTCCCTGGGTTTGCTGCTCTTCGGCCCTGAAGACCGCTCGTTCCCACTTGATTTCATACCTGAGAGCCACCGCATATTAGGCGCCCGGGTCACCGACCTGCAGCTCGTCATCGCCGGCGTATCGGTCGGTCTGATGGTCATCCTGACGCTCTTCGTGAACCTCACCAGACACGGCAAGGCCATCCTGGCGGTCTCCATGGACAGCGATGCCGCGAGGCTTTCGGGCATCAATGTGAACAACGCCTATGTCATCACTTTCCTCCTGGGCTCTGCTCTGTCCGGTGCAGCAGGCATCCTCATGGCCGTCTACTACAATGCCACCTCGCCGACCATGGGACTTCTGCCGGGGCTCAAAGGTTTCTCCGCCGCCATCCTGGGAGGTGTGGGGTCCATCCCGGGGGCCATCGTCGGAGGGCTTGTCCTGGGTGTAGCCGAGAACATGGGAGCCGCCTACCTTTCGTCCAGCTTCAAGGACGCCTTTGCGTTCATCGCGCTCGTGCTCGTGCTCATCATCAGGCCGAGGGGCATCCTGGGGTCGCGCAAATGAGCGTTTACGTCCTGCACGTCATCATCCTCATGGGCATCTACGCCATCTTAAGCCTGAGTCTGAACATCATAGTGGGCTTCGCGGGGCTTGTCTCTCTGGGGCATGCGGCCTTCTTCGGCATAGGGGCATACCTGAGCGGCCTGCTCATGATACATGGCCTGAGCTTTCCCCAGGCTTTCGTACTGAGCGGGCTTATCACATCGATACTGGGTCTGTGCTTAGCCTTGCCGGCGCTCAGGGTAAAGGACGACTACCTGGCCATTGTCACGCTGGGCTTCGGCATCATTACGACGCTGGTCTTCATGAACCTGGGGATAACCGGCGGCCCGGACGGCCTGACCGGCATTCCTCCGGCCTCGTTCCGTGGGATGGCGCTGAGCGGCAAATGGTCGTACCTTGCCATGACGTATGGTGTTCTCGCCGTGATGATCATAAGCGTCTCCACGCTCAAGCAGTCAAGGGTCGGCAGGGCCTGGGCGGCCATAAGGGACAACGATGTAACGGCAGCTTTCATGGGCATCAACACGGCGTTCTACAAGACCGTGGCCTTCATGACGAGCTCGTTCTGGGCAGGGCTGGCAGGCAGCATCTACGCGCACTACACGGCATACATCAGCCCGCCGACCTTCGGCATGCATACCTCCATCATGATACTGTCCATGGTTGTCCTGGGCGGCATAGGCAGCATCACAGGTTCGCTGCTGGGCGCCGCTCTGCTTTTACTGCTGCCCGAGGTGCTGCGGCCGCTGGCAGCCTACCAGGACGTCATCTATGGGGCGCTGCTCGTGGCGCTCATGGTGTTCAGGCCCCAGGGCATCATGGGCCGCGTCAAGATCACCGAGATCTTCGGGAGGCTCTGAGGTGCTGCAGATAAGGAACCTGCATACCTACTACGGTCACATCCATGCGGTGAAGGGTGTTTCCCTCCATGTGAAGGCGGGCGAGATCGTGGCCCTGATAGGCGGCAACGGCGCGGGCAAGAGCACCATCCTGCGCGCGGTCTCCGGCATGGTGAAGACGGCCTCGGGCGATATCCTGCTGGAGAACGAGCAGATCACGAGGCTGAGCTCGGAGCGTATCCTGCGGAGCGGCATCGGCCATGTGCCCGAGGGCAGAAGGCTCTTCAGGGGCCTGAGTGTCCGCGACAACATGATACTGGGGGCCTACAGCCGGAGGGACAAGGCACAGGTCAAGAGCGACATTCAGGATATGGAGCGGCTTTTCCCCATCCTCGGCAGGCGCAAATCCCAGCTTGCGGGCACGCTCTCGGGCGGCGAGCAGCAGATGCTTGCCATCGCCAGGGCGCTCATGGCCAGACCCAGGGTGCTGCTGTTGGACGAGCCCTCCATGGGGCTGGCTCCAATCGTTACAAGCCAGATCTACGAGCAGATAAGGAGGCTGAACGCTCAGGAGGGCATCAGCATCCTGCTGGTGGAACAGAACGCCAGGCTGGCGCTCAATCTGGCTCACCGGGGGTATGTCATCGAGACGGGCCGCATCGTCATGGAAGGGCAGTCGTCCGAGCTGAGCGGGAGCAACGAGATACAGCGTGCATACCTGGGTAAGGGCTACAAGGAGGTATGGGAATGATCCTCAAGGCTGAAGGGTTGTCCAAGAGATTCATGGGCATCCACGCCTTGAGCGACGTGTCGCTGGATGTCGTCAGAGGTGAGATTTTAGGTGTTATCGGCCCGAACGGCGCAGGCAAGACCACCCTGTTCAACGTGCTCACCGGGCTGTTCACGCCGGATGCCGGGCGTATCGAGATGGACGGCAGGGCCATAACGAGGCTCATGCCCCACCGCCGGGTGAGGCTCGGCATGGCCAGGACTTTCCAGAATCTGGAAATATTCCGCGACATGAGCGTGTTGGAAAACGTCATGGTGGGCGGCCACAGCAGGCTTAAGGCCGGCTACTGGCGGAGCCTCTTCTCCACACCGGGCAAGATGAGGGAAGAAAGGGCGATCAGGGAACAGTCGCTCGCGCTGCTCGAAAGGCTCGGCATAGCAGATACCGCCCATGAGCCGGCGGTAAGCCTTTCCTACG
>DATKLV010000034.1:0-3678 GCA_035542255.1 Desulfomonilia bacterium
ACTGGTTCGGATTCTGCTCCAGACGCTCGGACACCCATTTTATCGCGTGCTTTATCTCTTCCTTTTCAGGCATTATGGTCATTTCAGTACCTCTCTTCCGGATCAATCACTCTATCCTATGTTGTAGGACCAACCTTCCTATATTTTGATGATCTGGTCTGAGGATCGATACATCCCGACATCTAACCAATGTTGTCATGGTAGCTGGATACAGAATATTCTCAGTTAAAGAGGATCTTTAAGGGATACCACACCGGTCCTTGCGGGCATTATACCTGCAGTCATTTAAGTTTAATCGCACATGGTATATCTCATGTCCGGCCATATTCCGGGAAGCACGATGAGGCAGGAGTCCAGGGCAAAAAGCCCGTCACTCTTCCTTCTGGCGGAAACAATGATGCGGTTCGTCTTCCTGGTCAGGCGAAACGGGCCCTTGCAGCTTAAAACCCCTGTCCTGGGATCGAAACGGGCATTCAGTCTCTTCTTCTCAGACAGGAAAAGGTTGATCTGGCTCGGCTCATAGAGCTGGGGATCTTTCAGGGTGACGGACACTTCAGTGATGATGTCGGATGGCAGCGATCCGCTCTTGGGTATGCGAGCGGCCACGTGAAGCGGCGGGTTCATGAGCTTCCTGATAAAATCACTGAGGCTCATCTCAGCTCCCACAACAGCCTGGCGCGGTATACGATCGAACTCGGCACCCTCCCCGACGCTGCCGGGATCGGTTGTCAGCATGAGCCTGAAACCCGCACGCCGGGCAAGAGCCCGGATGGAGTCGTCGTACTCACCGTAGGGATAGGCGAAGTATCTGACAGGGCGACCCAGCTTCTCTTCCATGTTTCTCTTGGAACCCATGACCTCCTTTTCCTGTTCCTTGACCGGGAGGTTTATCAATCGTGGGTGAGAATAGGTATGGCACCCGACTTCACCTCCCCATTGAACAAGCCTTCTGAGCTGTTCCCAGCTTATATAGTTCTTGTGGTCTATCGCATGGGTGAAGATGAAGATACAGAAGGGAAACCGGTACTTCCGAAGGATGGGGACTGCCTTTTCATACTCGGAGATGAACCCGTCGTCGATGGTAATGACAACTCCTCTGTCCGGGACGGGCCTTTTGCCCTCCACGCAATCGGCAAGCTGATCCATGGTGAGCACCATATATCCGTGCGACTTCAAGTAAGCCATGTGCTGCTCAAACTGGGCACCAGAGGTTGTGGTGGTCGGGTATCTGTTCTCGTCGAAGCGATGGTAGAGGAGAATGGAAATATATGCTGATCCCTGCGTGGCATACATGACTATGAGAACGATCTCAATCAGGGCTGTTATGAGGATGGCATGGCGTTGTGCATACGGCATCTTTAAAACAGGAGGCTTCACCGTGCTTGCTGCATCAACTACTCGTACTCGAGCCGGTAGTCGTCATAACTCTTCAGGGCATTATAGCTGATGAGAAGCTCCACCCTGCGCACGTACTTGATCCCCAACTCGGAATAGTTTCTCAGGCCCTGAGCCAGGGCAAAAGAATCATATGGGGGCTGGCTCAAACTGCGGATGTATCTCAACTGTTTATACTGCGGATTCGTGTTGATGTTCCATATATAGTAATCGACGCATGACTGCAGGTCATTGAAAACCGACAGCGTGAAGTCTTCATCACTTCGCCGTTCCCTCGGTACCATCCCGAACCTTGACGGGGTTCTCAGGCCGAAGATGTTGTTCCCCTGGATACAGAATCGGGAAGTCCCCCATCCAGATTCTATGGCCGCCTGGGCAAGAACCAGCGATACAGGGAGTACGTTCACCTTTTTGAGGAGTTCCTGCGCCATGCCCTGGTAAGAGTCACTCTCCACCATATACATCCGTGCATAGGAGATAAGTGTCTGTTTTTCCAACGGTGTCAGATATGTCAGCTTCTTACTCAAGTTCTCAATAATGAGCCGCTGCTGCAGAACCCTCTCATTCCCCCGCAGCACGAGCGGCAGCAGGATCTCGATGAGATATTGCTTCCTTTCCTGCACATCATCGATTCGTGCAAGCCGGTCAGGTAAACTCGCGGTATATTGATACTCGATGGACGGACTCTGATAGGGCAGCGAACGAGGTGTTCTCATACCCGGGATCATTGCCGTCGGTATTAATGCTGCCCCAATAAGCGAAGCAAAAAAGCACACCGCAATAACCGTGAGTTTTCGCATCTGACCTATGTCACGTTGTGTACCATCCATAGTGCACTCTTTTTTGTGAAGTCATGTGCTCAAACTCGTTTTATTTACCTGATATATTTTCACATAGCAAGAAAAAAATGCCTTACTGCCCAAGGGAATCATCTACCTTCATCAGTAATTTTTACACGCAGAGAACACCTTTCCAAAAACCTCCTTGCATTATGAATCGTGATTCAGTAATATGCCCTGAAAATCTTATCAAGGGGTAGACCTGCACAATGGCTGATAGCAGAGACAAGGAAAAGAGAAAGATGTACCTTACCGTGGCGGACCTCAGCACCATGGGGTTTGCCATGGTCCTCTCCATAATCCTCGGTCTCGCCGCAGGATTCTACCTTGACTCTAAATTCGGCACCGAACCGATCTTTACCTTCGTCTTCCTCTTTGGCGGCATCCTGGCCGGTTTCAGGATGATGTACAAAACCTACATGCGGTTTTTCAAAGAGGATAAAGAGGATACGGCAAGTGGAAAACGCAAGTAAGGATCCCGTTCAAAAGAGGATAGAATTTATCGCTCTGGCCTTCTGGGCTGCCTTGTGTATTGTCAGCCTGCCAATCATGGGAGCAAAATTTGCTCTGGGCGTTCTGCTCGGTGGGGCCGTATGCCTGTTGAATTATCAGCTTCTCTGGCGGCATGCCCGTTCTTCGGTTACGCTTGCCGCCAAACAGGGTAAAGCCTTCATGATCAAACGATATATACTGCGGCTCGCCATCACGGGGGCAGTTCTCTATGTGCTCATAGCCAAGCTTCACATCGACACCCTGGGTCTGCTGCTCGGCCTTTCAGTGATCATGCTCGGCGTCATGAGCTACGCATGCTACACCTACATCTGTGCAGGAGGAGATTAGTATGGAACACGGGTACCTCGTCTTGGATTTTATCACCCATCCGCTTTATGAATACCTACACGAGCACTTTCATCTGACAGACGGCAACCACATGCATCAGGTCACCTTCACTTGGCTCTACATGCTCGTTCTCATCGTGATGTCTCTGCTGGTGTCAAGGAACCTGAAGATGGTCCCGGGGAGGCTTCAGAACTTTCTGGAAGTGATCATCGGCGGTTTGAAGTCCCTGCTGGTGGACACCATGGGCGAGCATGGCATGACATTCTTCCCGCTCATCGCCACTATCGCGCTCTTTATATTCACCTGCAACATGGCAGGCATCATCCCCGGCTTCTATTCACCCACGGCGAACCTCAACACCAACCTGTCCATGGCGCTCACCGTTTTCTTGCTGACACACATCGTGGGGGTAAAAATCCACGGTCTTAAATATCTCAAACATTTCATGGGCCCTGTATGGTGGATGGCACCCATCATGTTGCCGGTCGAGCTCATCGGCCACCTTGCAAGGCCCTTATCACTCACCATGCGTTTGTTCGGGAACATCTTCGGAGAAGACCTGGTGCTTGTGGTTCTCCTGGCTCTCGTCCCGTTCCTCATTCCC
>DATKLV010000035.1:0-15670 GCA_035542255.1 Desulfomonilia bacterium
TGCAGAGATTTCTTTGGATACCTCAAAGGGTTCTCAAAAAGGATTTGTAGTTGATGTCTTAAGTGTATTCTGTACAAGAGTATCTTTTTCAGCTTCATTACCATAGCATCTGCACCTCAAATAGGGTATAGGGGTATTCGGTGTATTTTTGCAATTTTGATTGAATGGTCATATGAAGTTCAATCGCTCCCCCTCCTGAACAAATACTTGGAATGTTTACATCTCTGTCCTTCTCTGAATTGGAGGATAAAGCCGTGCAGCAATGTTTGACATGTGGAAGCAATGTGGATGCATGTGACCGGTACTGCTCCCGCTGCGGGACATGCCTTTCACCGTCGTTACCATCCGACGAATATCGTTTTGTGACAGTCCTCTGTACCGATTTGAGCGGCTACAGCATCCTCTCTGAAAGACTCGATAATGAAGATCTTAAGGATTTCATGGAAAGGGTCTTAAGCGGCATCGCCCGCATCATCATAAGGTTCAGCGGTGCAGTGGAGAAGTACATTGGCGATGCGGTAGTGGCCCTCTTCGGGACGCAGAAGGCAAGGGAAGGTGATCCGGTCAGGGCCATCCTGGCCGCACAGGAGATCCACCATTGGGTTGAGACACTGAGCATACTCTTGCCGGATTCATTCGGTATTCCTGTAAAGATGCACACAGGCCTAAACTCCGGTGAAGTACTCATGGATTCAGGCATGGCCCGTCGCTCATCGCACGGTACTCTGGGAAAGACTATCAATATAGCTTCCCGACTGTGTGACATGGCTTCTCAAGGGGAGATACTCATCGGCGAGGCCCTTGTTTCCGAAGTAATGAGGTATTTTCACCTCGAGTGGATGGGCAGGAAAATACTCAAGGGATCAAGAACCCCTATCCATGTGTATAAGGTTATGAGCAAGAGAGAGGTGCCCCTGGCAATACATAGGACCGGTGGCATGACCTCTCCGATCGTGGGGCGTGATCACGAGTTGTCCATACTCTTGTCCAAGACACGGGAGATACAAAAAGGACAAGGGGGTGTGGTAAGTGTCATCGGTGATGCAGGCGTGGTTAAGAGCAGGCTCATACAGGAGGTGAAGGGCCTGCTGGATGATGGGTTTATTTTCATAACAGCCGTCTGCCATGATCATGCAAGCTCCATCCCGTACTATCCTTTTATGAAACTGGTTCTGTCTCTGCTGGGTCATGATGGTGAGGACAAGGATGCCCCGGATATAACTCAGGCATTAATGCGTGACGGTCTTTCTCAAGAGTATGCCGGGCATCTTGCCGTGCTTGTTGATAGGACCATCCCCCCTGAGTCAAAGGGATGCGGATCTCCGGACATCGTGAAGGAAAAGCTCAGTGATGCAATGCTTGTGCTGCTCAACGCGAAGGCATCGGGCCGGCCCGCCATCTTCTGTTTTGAGGATCTCCACTGGGCGGACCAGAGCACAATGGATCTCTTATCCTATCTCATCCACAACTGGGAAAAGGCATGCCCGTGCCTCTTGCTTCTCTCTTATCGCGCCGGTGTGGTTCCCGCCTTTCCAGGATTACGGTTAAGCCTGCGGGAGCTCAGTGAACCTGAAGTGGGTAGGATGCTTACTCTCATGTTTGATGCTGAGATGATCCCCGAGAGGACGGTTCATTCGCTGGCTGAAGCCACGGGTGGGAACCCGTTCTTCATCGAGGAGATGATGAATTATCTCGTGGAGAAGGGCATAGATCCGACCGGCAGGGATTGCATGGATCTTTTTGATGATGTACCCACAACCCTCTACGGACTTATCTCATCGCGGCTGGATCATATGGATGCCGTTTCCAAAAGGATCATCCAGGAGGCCTCCCTCATCGGCAGGATGTTTTCAGGAGGACTATTGGCTTCGGTAAGTTCCCATCCCGATGCCATGGAGGCGAGTTTGCATGAAGCTATCAAGCACGGCTTCATCAAGCCCTGGGGTGAAGGTGAATATATGTTCAAGCATGACATCACCCGGGATGTTGCCGGGAGAACCCTCTTGAAACACGAGAGGAAGCGCTTGCACGGGAAGATCGCCCGGGCCTTGGAAGAAGGGGCCTTATCATCTTCCGGTGATTACTCACAAGATCTTGCCCATCACTTCGGTCGCGCCGGGGAATACAAAAAGGCAGTGTACTACCATATAGAAGCAGGTAAACACTGCCAGGCTTCAGGGGCATGGGAGGAGGCAGGTGCGCAGTTCTCTCTGGCGGAGTACCACGTATTTAAGTACACGGCTCTCCATGACAAAGAAGAGAGACTCGTGGAGATACGGGAAGGGATCTGGAGATGCTATCGGGTGTTCAACCCTGCCCGGGCAATTGCAGCACTGGATGCCCTCGGCGAGTATTACCGGCATAGAGGTCATGAAAAAGAAGAGGCTTTCTGCTTCATCAGGCTGATCAACCTGTATTCCCAGAAAGGTCTCTTTGCCAAGGCCAAAGAGTGCTATACGTATGCCCTTTCCCTCATAGGTAATGATCTTGTGATGATTGCCGCCGCACAAACGGCTATAGCCTACACCTACACCTATCTCGGCAGGCCGAACGATGCATTGGTTCTGCTCGATGGATCGAGATCCGCCCTCCAGTCATCCGACCAGTTCCTTTTTACCGTCAATGCACTGACCACATTGGCTGCATATGTCTGGAAGGGCGATATGAAAAACGCTTCCTTCTGGTATGAGCAGACAAAGAGCGTGAGCGGCTCACACCTTGACATAGATCTTATGGCGGATATGTGGCTGGCCCATATCTATTGCCTTGAAGGCAGATTTAATGAAGCCGGCAGAGTATTCGATGAGGTTTCTCTGCGGGAGAAGAAGCTCGGTAGGCTCGCCGGAGGTCTTTCATACTTGAGGATCCAGGGTTCCATCTATTTCAGATCCCGTTATTTTGGTGATATCCTTGGTGCCCGTTCGGATCTTGAAGCGTTCAACTCCCTGGGAATGGAGATCCACAACTCAGATGCATTGAAGGGGTTGTATCGGGCGTGGATTGCATTGGAAGAAGGCAATCCTTGGCAGACAAAGGAACTCATCAATGCTGCTCTGCCCGGACTGAAGGAGGGTGTTGCCAACCGGGTTCCTTATGCCCTGAACACCCTGGCAGAGGCAAACCTCCGTATGGGTGATCCCATTGCGGCACACACTGAGGCGCGGGAGAGCATAGCATGGAATGAGAAGAGCGGCAATGTCGACCAGCTCATCTGGGGTTTAAGAATTTTTGCAGAGGCTTGTACCGCACAGGGATTGTGCCATGATGCCCACAAATCTCTTCGTCTGGCCTATTCTCTTGCAGGAACCTCCGGAATGAAGCCGCATCTGGCCTGGATCATGGCCGCATGGGGGAATCTTCTCAAAAAGAAAGGCAGGAATGCGAAGGCCCTCATCTGTTTCCGTAAATCTCTCAATCTCTGGAATGAGATGGACAATAAGTTGCAGATTAAGAGAGTTACGAGAGAACTGAAATGTATCGAAAATGCTCTGAGCCCTTAAGCCTGTTGCAAGTGATTCCCTTTTTGTATTCTCCTGTCTGCCCCATCATGATTCCAAGCTTGATCGATCTCTATCTTCATCAAAGATATCATTAAGTTATATGCAACATGTTTATGGGCACTTCTCATGGGATCAGACTAATGTTTTCAGTATTCCTCTCGATAGGTTTAATTATATCAGGGAATCGATGCCCGAACTGCTCTTTGACAATTTATGGATGAGCCATGTGTGCTCTTTGGCTCCAGAGACCACACATGGGTAAAAGAGTAACGTGAAGCAATTCATGCGCGTTTAAGAGAGATGCAACAGGAGAAAGCGAGAACAAGTCCCCTGCAACAGTCCGCTTGTCTTCTCCTTCACGAGCCAAACCGCAGGTAACTGTGGGACGGAAAGCCACGGGTCCATGCCTAGCTGAGGGTGGACAGCCGGGTTGCCTCCTTCAGAGCCACACCATGGGTAACCATGGGCCGGAAAGCCACGGGTCCGAAAAGAGTGCTCGGACAGCCGGGCTGCCTGAGAAGGATCCACCAGCACTTATCACTCTGCCACACCATGGGTAACCATGGGCCGGAAAGCCGCGGGTCCACAGGGATTGTGGACAGCCGGGTTGCCTGGAGAACCTCATCAGAAAGGAGTTTCCATGAAAAGAACTTGCCTACTAGCCGCTCTCTGTATGATCGGGCTGCTCATGCTCCCGCAGACAGGATCGGCCAAGATGGTCCTGATGTCTGATGACCAGTTAAGCGAAGTCATTGGTCAGGCTGGATTCGCTGAGGATACAACAGCGTCATTCAACACGCATATGGACAACATGCCCGTGATGGGCGGGATTTTCAACTACAGCGATGTCACCATGCAGGGGTCCGTAGTCACAAGGAATTCAACTCCCCCGAACACGAACATGGTCAATCAGTTTACCAACGCGGGCATTCCTGGTTTCGGGATGATGGGCCTTGGGTTGATGGGTCTTGGGTCCATGGGTCTTGGTACACATGTGGTCGATATGACCATCAACATCGATAAGTTAACTATCGGCGCCATCCGCGTAGGGAACGATACCACCGGACCTAGTCTCGGCGACTTCGCATTATACGGGCTTCATGCAGACATCAAAGGAACGGTATCAGTAACGGTGCATTGAATAGCATAAGGTTACTCTTTTACCTTCCCTTTTCCTATCCCTGTCTCAAGACTGTCCATGAGGCGAACCTTATTGACGGATGAGCCTTGCACGGTCTATTTCATCGGGGCCGACGGGTTCCGTGCTTCGTATCGGATTTATGTCGATCCCTCCCCGCCGCATATAGAAACATCTCACCGTCAATATTTCCGGTGAGCACCTCTGCACGAGGTCTGAAAATATCTGCTCGCAGACCTCTTCGGCAAAGCCCTCGTGGTCTCGGTATGAGCATACATATCTGAGAAGACCTTCATGATTGATGGTCTTTCCCCGGTAGCGTATCGCAACGCTGGCCCAGTCCGGTTGTCCGGTGATGGGGCAGTTTGTCTTCAAGAGATCGGAAAAGAGCGATTCTTCGGATGAGCCTTCTCCACATGAAAGCAGGGCCGGGTCTTTTCGATAGGTATCTATCCCGGTATCCAGGGTGTCAAGACATATCCCGACGGGATAAGGCAGGCAGGTCATCCGGGCAAAACCGTCTTGTCCTATGATGCGCACCTCAATCCACTTGGGGACAAGGATAGGTTCCAGATCCCTCTTTATGGTTTCCTCCAGCTCTCCTGCCGATGCGAATTTCTCATAGGAGAGGCCACCCAGGTAGAGCTTGAGCGATTTCGATTCCACGATGCACTCACTTTGAACGGGATAGACGCACTCGAGGATGCCTGCCCGGGGCTTTCCCCTTTCGTTCAGCCACGAGAGCTCGTAAGAGCGCCAGAGATCATATCCGTACATCGTTACAGCGTAGTTTTTCCTGGGGATGGGGTAAAGCACCGAAGGGTCTCGGCCCTTTGGCTGGGAGACCTTTTCTCCGAGAGGGAGACGGTTCATTCCAGATACCTCGTGGGGTCAAGGCCCGCCTCGAACTCCAGGGCGTATTTCCTCTCAAGACAGGTGGCGCATGTTCCGCAGTGAGTGTCCAGCCCTTTGTAGCAGGACCAGGTCCTGGTGAAATCAAAGCCCAGTTCCCTGCCTATCCTGGCGATCCGCCTCTTGTCGAAGCCTGCAAACGGCGCCTCGATCTTCACGCCGGTGAAGGTGCCCAGCGTGGCTGCCTGAGACATGGCATCCGTAAACGGTATCGTACAGTCGGGATAGATGGGATGATCGCCTGCGTGCGATGCGATGAGCACGGTAGGTATCTTATGGGTCTCGGCATATCCTACGGCAACTGCAAGCATGACGCCGTTCCTGAAAGGGACAACGGTGGATGAAAGGGAACCGATCCGGTACGGTCCGTCCGGGATCTCCTGGCCGGACTGCAGCAGGCTTGAGGAAAAAAGGGTGTTGATGAAGGGCAGATCCACTTTTATGAAGACGGCATGGTAGAGAGCTGCAAGGTTTTCTGCAGATGAAAGCTCTCTTGCGGCATGCTTGGAGCCGTAGTTGAAGCTCAGGGCATGGATGCCGCCATAGAGAGTACTTGCCCATGCCAGCATCACCCCTGAATCCATACCGCCCGAGAGGAGGATCACCACATCATTCATCATATACCCCGCCTACCTTCGAAGATGAGTATATGCAGCCGGGGGGACATCTGGTAGCCGTGCTGCAGGCAGAATGAGAAAACTGTCTCCATGCGGGCCAACTGCTCCTTCCTGGTCGCGCCCATGGGCATGATGAAGATCCTTTCCTTGCGGATCCGGTAGTCCTCCACGAATTGATGAATTTCCTCCAGGGATTTTTGATCATCGGCCACGAACTTGAACAGGTCGGCCTTGCGGACCGTTTCGCGGGAGACCTGCCATTCGCCGTCGATATGCTTGGGGCTCAGGATCACGGCCGCACCTAAAAGGTCCGGTATGCCGACCTTACCGCTCGTCTCATAATGGATGTTGTAATCATTCTTCATCAGTTCATCGTGGAGTTCCTTGAGCCCGGTATCCCACTGGAGGAACGGCTCGCCGCCGGTGATGACCACATCTCTGCAAGGGTATTTCCCGACCTCTGCAATAATCCTATCCTTATTCATCTCATGGAACTCGAACCAGGCATATTTTGTGTCGCACCAGGCGCAGAGAGGTTCGATGCATCCTGCCATGCGGATGAAGATCGCGGGCGATCCGATGAGCGGACCCTCGCCCTGGAGGGAATAAAAGATCTCGGTAACCACAAGCTGCATAGTTTTATTACAGCCCCGTTAATCATGCCGTGTTGCACACAGGTACGTGAAAGGCAAGGTATACCCTGAAGCATGGTTCGTCAAGGCGATGCACGCATAAAGGTCTTTGTCTGTTGATAGGGTCCTAGAGGAGAACACTCTTTCTGAAGATTTATTGCTTGATTACTGGATGCCCTTTTGTTTTTTCCTGCTTGTCTCGAGTCATTTCTTCCATGACAGTGAGAGCAACCAACATCCTGATATCCAAGGGCGCTGACTGGATGGTCTTTCCCAAATCATATTGGTCAATGATCTGCAAAGCATTGTGATACTGGTCGTTGGAAATATAAGCTGTAAGCAGTGCGGTCAACAAATATGACCTCTGGGCATTAGTGAAAAGCTCCTTACCGGAGAGGATCTGGTTTGCATAATGAATTGTTTCTTCTGCATCCCTTTGACTCATTGCACGATGCAATCTCAACCATTGACTGACGGCATCAGTACACTTGCCGCTATCGTATCTCACGATAAGGTTTGACCAGTACGGCTCCAGCTGTTCTGGGGAAAGGAAAGGATTGATAGCTGAAGCAACCGTCTGCAAGGCATTGATAATAGTATCTTCCCCTGTTTCAGATCCTTTTAAGAATGAATTATTTATAATATCCAGACAATAGCGCAGCCTTTGATTCTCGATCCTGTGGACCGTATTACTGATGACCAAATTTGCCTGTGCCTGCTTCTGATAAACATCAAAATAACTTCCACGTGAGCTTATGCCTTGGCTGAGACTCACCCTGTTCAACCAGTTCAGGACAGGTATCTCGCCGATGTGCATCCAGGTAAGAGCAACCGAGTTTTCATTTTTAAATCGGCTTCGGGGTGTATCATAGCTGACATATGGAAAATAGTCAGAATTCATCGGTGTTATAAAACTGTAGAAAAGCGGGGCTATCACTTTCTTTTCGCCTAAATAACGTATCTGGAGGTCGTCTTCACCATCTATACCTATGCGGCTGAGTTCATTACGGAGTTTAGGATTCTTGAAGATCCATGTATCAATAGTGGTCATCGGATTTCGTTTACTGGCCATAATCAGTATATTCGAGTTGTCCGTATTATAAATCCGATAATAGGAAAACTTCTTGTCCAGTGCCTTGATGACCATGGCGATATCATTTAAATTGATTTCATAAAGTTGCAGCCATTGAACCAGTATTCCATCATCATTGAGATATTTCTGCACATGATCATAGAATTCGTAGGAGAACAAGGACCCCACGCCACTCACCCATGGGTTGGAAGGTTCAGAGATGATAATGTCATAGTGTTTCTGATGCGTCGAAAAAAATGACTTCGCATCATCTATGTAAATCTTGCTTCTCGGATCATTATAGGCGCGCTCCACTCTTTTGCCAAAGCCGCGCGCACCTTCAACCATACAACGCTCGATTTCGATGGTATCTACCCGGGAAATCGTATCGGCTGCCAATATGGTGTGCGTTGTCAGGCCCGAGCCCATACCTATATTTGCTGCGGTTTTTGCGTCGGGCTTGAATTCGAGCGGTACTATGGCAGCCATGACCATGGTTATCTCATCTGCGCTATAGGGCTTATCCATAGGTGCTATCATGGCATCGGTTTTACCGTTTGTGCGGATACCCAATTGTCCATTCGGATATTGAATCAGCGCTATGGTTGCCGTCTTCCCATCACGGTAATAGACCGGTCTGGCTCCTTTAGAGAGCCTGCTGAAACCGAATCGATATACTCCAGAAGATAAAACCGTTTTGTCGAAGGGGGTCTGACTAAAGAGGAATATGCCTAAAAGAACTGTTATGAATATAATTGAAAATCTGCGCTGGGTGAAGATAGTTGGGGTAACTGTAGTCAATAGCAGAACACCGAGAGCAATATCTATACTGCCACCGGCAACAATGAGTCCTTTAACCCCCAAAAGAGTAATTACCAGGTTTAAGGCGATTATGACCCCCACAATTGCGCCGCAAGTGTTTGCGGCATAAATCCGTCCAATTGCAGATTCACTGCCTCCACCTTTCAGGAGGATGTTTGTCAGCAGAGGCAGGGTCATGCCCGCCATGTAAGTTGCAGGCACCATAACGGACAAGGCAATTAAATGACTGCTGATGTTGAAGAGAACATAACCGGCGTCATTTTTGCTCAGGCCATTGATAAGGAAGCTCATGAAAGGGAAAGATGTCGTGTACAGCGGTAGGGTGGCAGTAGCAAGAAGGCCCATGATAATTTGTACCCATGCCAGATATATGCCCGGATTGGTAACGTTATCCGCCCTCTTCCGAATGTAATAACTACCGAACGCAAGCCCTACAATAAATGCGCTTATCATCAGTTCAAAGGCTTGAACAGAAGAGCCGAGCACAAGGCTGAGCATACGTATCCAGCCTATCTCATAAAAGAATGAAGACGTCCCGGTTAAAAAGGCAACTAATAATAAAACCCGCTCACTGATGACTGATTGATCTTGGTTTGATGTTGTTCCCTCAGATACGGGTACCTGGAATGGTCGCTTTGCAATAAGCCAGACAGCCATAGCCAATAGAATGTTTATCATGCCTGCGGTTAAACTGGTTCCCGGCAGGCCCACTCTTTCAATGAGATAGAACCCGCTGAATAGTACCCCTATGGATGCACCGATGCTGTTGGTGAAGTAGAGCATCCCCAGCGTATGACCTGAATGCCCGGCGTCATGTCGTATTATGCCGGCACTCATAAGGGGGAATGTTGTGCCGAGTAATGTTGCCTGCGGCAGTAGCATGACGGCTGCCATGGTCCACTTCATAATGATTGCAAGTGATGGCGAATCCGTGATGGGTAGAGCTAGATTGAAAAGAAAGCCCTGGAAAAAAATGAATTCATGATGAAAGAATATTCCGAAGGCGCCGATAATACCTTCTATAAAAGCATACAACAGCAGAGGATTTTTGATCCTGTGGGAAACCAGGCTGACAAGCCAGGCACCAATAGCCATACCACCCATAAAAATAGCAAGCACCAGTGACTGTGCATATGCTGAATGGCCGAGAATGAGTTTAATGTAGTGGGACCAGACTGATTCATAAATAAGCCCAGCGAAGCCGGAGAGGCTGAAGAGGAGATAAAGCCAGGGTTTTAAATTTTTCATTATTCTCTAAATATACCTATCATGACGATCATTTTTCCAGTAAGAACCTACTTTGCCAATAATGGCCATGGCTGTCTTATTTGGCCTCATAGCCCACCTGCTCCCATTCACGCATGAGAATTCTTCATCAGATCCGATGCTAATATCCTGATGCAAGCATTAACCCCATCGATAAAAGGCCTTCAAGGTGATATTAAAATCTCTAAGTTGCTTCAGTATTTTCTGCTGTATTGTCTCATCGGATTTCAACTCTTATGAAATGAGGAAAATGATGCCTTAACTTGAGAATCCTCCATACTTATAGCGGTTCTCAGATAACCATTCACATGAAATGTATTTTCTGTTAGTAATATATAAGCCAATATCCTCAGGTAGGGAGATACTATGAAGATCATCGAAGATGCTCTGAAAAGGGGTGACAAGGCTCTCAACGAGTATGAATCCAAGCGCCTTCTGGATGCCTATTCCATCCCGGTGACCAAGGAATTCATTGCAACCAGCATCAAGGAAGCCCTCTCTCTCGCCAAGGAGATCGGCTACCCAGTGGCGCTCAAGGGATCTTCGCGGACGCTCACCCACAAGACCGAGCACAAACTCATCGAGCTCGGCATCGATAGCGATAAGGCCCTCGAAAAGGCTTACCATGCCCTTGAAGAGCGAGGCAAAGGCCAGCTTGACGGAATCCTTGTCCAGCAGATGGTCAAGGGGGAGCGTGAGCTGGTGGCGGGCCTCATCCGTGATCCGCAGTTCGGGCCGTGTGTCATGTTCGGTCTCGGAGGCATCTTTACCGAGGTCCTGAAGGATGTCACCTTCCGGGTCGCGCCTCTCGAGATGAGGGACGCGCTCGAGATGATGGACGAGATCAGGGCCAGGAAGCTCCTGGACGCTTTCAGAGGCAAACCGGCCGTGAACCGGGATGTCCTGGCCAAAGCGCTCATCAATCTTGGAAGGATAGGCCTTGAGATCAATGAGGTTGCCGAGATAGACATCAACCCCATGATCATACATGAGGATATGCCTGTTGCCGTGGATGCCCTCGTGATATTGAGGAAAGCATAAGCATCCCCGCAAGAATGCCGCTGTTCCCCAAGCAGGCGCTTTTCATGGCGCCCATGGTCGATCTGAGCCATGTTGCCTTTCAGGAGCTGGTGCGTTCCTTTTCCGGATGCGACCTTTTCTACTCCGAGATGCTCAATGCCCGCATCGTGCCGGGTGAGAAGCCCGGGACTTCGCCCTATCTGAAGTGGACCAGGCTTGATGACCTCATCTTCCAGATCGTGGGCAATGACCCGGTTAAGATGCAGGAGTCGGCGGCGAAGCTCAACGGGTACGATCCGTTCGGCATCGACATAAACATGGGCTGCTGGCTCAAAAAGGTCACCTGTCACGGCTGGGGGGCAGGGCTCTTGAAAGATCCATCCCGGGCGCAAAAGGTGGTGACTGCTGCGAGAAAGGCCGTCAGAGGGGTCCTGTCCGTCAAGATGAGGATCGGGCAAAGCCCGGATAGAAAAGCCATGCTCGATTTCGCGGACATGCTGGTGGAATCGGGGGTCGACTTCATCGTGCTCCACGCCCGCACCACAGAAGACGGCATGTCGCGCTCCGCAAAGTGGGAGTATATCGCTGCCCTGAAAGACCACGTGAAGGTCCCTGTGGTCGGCAACGGCGATGTTGCAAAGGTTCGCGATGCCCTGGAGATGTTCGGCAGAACCGGTTGTGACGGCGTGATGATAGGCAGGCAGGCCGTTATTCGGCCGTGGATCTTTCGGGACATCAATGCCGTACTCGCCGGGCTTGAACCCCCGAACCCCCCTGCGCTGCTGGATGTCATGCTCGATCTGCACCGGCTGCTGGGCATTCACTTCACCCCCGATGTAGCCTTGAAGCGCTTCAAGACCGCCGTTGTCTGGCTGTCAAAGAACCTCACCTTCGGCCACCACCTCACCAAGAGCGTCGGTAGGGAGAAGACCATGGACGGGTCAAAGGCCTGTATTTCGAGCTGGTTTGAGAAAGGAATCTCCTGATAGGCGCTTGATATTTTCTTTAAAGCCTGTATAATTTTTCCATTATCCGCACCGTTTTCGGTGCAGACTCTTCCCCATCTCAAGGAGTGATTGATGAAACAGATCGACCTGATGAAAGAGCTCCATGTCCCTTCAGACAAAAAGATCCTTATGCTCGTGCTGGACGGTCTCGGCGGCCTGCCGAACAAGTACGGCAAGACCGAGCTCGAGGCTGCCCGCACACCGAACATGAGCAAGCTCTGCAAAGATTCCATCTGCGGACTGGCCACGCCGGTCGCTACGGGTATCACGCCGGGCAGCGGCCCCGGGCACCTGGGGCTGTTCGGGTATGATCCGCTTGAATATCAGATCGGCCGGGGCGTTCTGGAGGCCCTGGGCATAGGGCTTTCCTTGACGCCGAAGAGTCTCGCTGCCAGAGGCAACTTCTGCACCCTCGATCCGGCAACCGGCGTGATCACCGACCGGAGGGCGGGCAGGATCGCCACCGAGAAGTGCGCCGAGCTTGTGAAGAAGCTCAAGCCCATTACCCTGGAAGGCGCCAACATAGTGGTCGAGCCGGTCAAGGACTACCGGTTCGCACTCATTCTGGAAGGCGACGGTCTGGAAGAGGGCCTCAGCGAGACAGACCCCCAGAAGACCGGACTCAAACCCCTGCAAGTCGAGCCTCTGCATGCAGATGCAAAGAAGAGCGCCCAGCTCCTGAACGCATGGATCGAAAAGGCGTTTGCCGTGCTCAAAGACGAAAAGCCCGCCAACGGCTGCACCCTGCGTGGGATCGCGAAGGACCCGGGACTGCCATCTTATAAGCAGGTCTACGGCCTCAAGGCTTGTGCAATTGCCACTTATCCTATGTACAAAGGTCTGGCGCGCCTCGTAGGGATGGATGTGCTCGATGCCGGCGAGACACTGGCCAGCGAGGTTTCCACTCTGAAGGAGTTCTGGGCCAAGTACGACTTCTTTTTCTTCCATGTGAAGAAGACCGATTCGGCGGGCGAGGACGGCAACTTCGACGACAAGGTAAAAGTCATCGAGGAAACCGATGCACTCATTCCCGAGATCATGGCGCTCAAGCCGGACGTGGTGCTCATCACCGGAGACCATTCCACGCCCTCGGCAATGAAATCGCATTCGTGGCACGAGCTGCCCGTTCTCCTTCATGCGGACAACATACGCAAAGACGGTACGGTTGAGTTTGGTGAGCGGGCCTGCATGGCCGGCGGTCTAGGACACATCAGGCACGTGGACCTTATGCCGCTTGTCATGGCACACGCCGACAAGCTCACCAAATACGGCGCATGAAAGCTGAAAAAGCACATCATGACCGCATCGAGATGCATGACTGCTCCCATGGAGGAGGTCAAGACAATTGAAGGATAAAACAGCAGTGGCGATCGTCTTTGGCGGTGTGTCCACGGAACATGATGTTTCCATCGTTTCCGCCGGTTCCATAGCGAAGAGCATCGATACGGTCCGGTTCGACCCGGTTTTTATCGGCATCGACAAGAACGGCAGGTGGCTTCTGGGCGAAGGGGCGTTCGACAGCCTGCGGAACGGCAAGGTCATCGGCTCCGAGCCGGTCATCCTCTCCACCGACCCGGAGAAGAAGGGTTTTCTTCATCTGGACAGCGGCAAAATAACTCCTGTTGACGTCGTGTTCCCGGTACTCCATGGACCGCGTGGTGAAGACGGGACGATCCAGGGCATGCTCGAGCTGGCGCAGATAGCCTGTGTGGGGTGCGATACCATGGCATCGGCCGTGGCCATGGACAAGGACATGACCAAACGGGTGCTTGCCCAGTGGGGCATCCCCGTGGTGAAAGGCACCTGCGTGACGGCCAGGATGTGGGAGACGGACCGGGAGGAGGTTCTCAAGGAGATCGATGAAACACTCAAATACCCCCTATTCGTGAAACCCGCCACCATGGGATCGAGCATCGGGGTGAGCAAGGCCGTGAGCCGGGATGATGTCATCAAGGCCCTCAACTACGCATTTACCTTCTCCACCAAGGTGGTTGTGGAGAAGGCGGTGGACAAACCCCTGGAGATAGAGGTTGCGGTACTGGGCAATGACGAGCCGCAGGCATCCATTCCGGGCCAGGTCATTCCGAGCAACGAGTTCTACGATTTCAACGCCAAGTACGTTGACGGAGCCAGCAAGCTCATCATCCCCGCACATATCGGCAAGTCCCTGAGTGAAGATATTCAGTTTACGGCCGTAGACGCTTTTGCTGCTATTGGCGGCGCCGGCATGGCCCGCATCGATTTCCTCGTGGCAAAGGATACCTTCTACGTGAACGAGATCAACACGATCCCTGGCTTCACCAGCATCTCCATGTACCCCAAGCTCTGGGAGGCCACCGGCTTATCATATACAGACCTGATCACCAAGCTCATCGAGCTTGCAATCAGGCGCCACGAGATCAGTCAGGGCCTCACCAAGACCATCGAGCTGGAAAAAGGCCTGGGGGTGTGACTATTAAGGAAGGAGTATTCTGGTGATGTAGGTAAGATCCCTTATGAAGTAGGGGGTCAGAATATAAAAGATATTCGGAGAAACGGGTCCATGGCGTTCACCACTTATAACAAGGTCGCTTCAAATAATGGGTCGAAACACTCTCTGAGGTTGTCGTCGCCACTGGCCCTTATCGGAAGGGCAGTGATCGACTGGATCGGCGATTCAGGCGCTGTCATGATTTTCCTCATAACAGCGCTGATGAAGATCTTCCGGCGCGGACATATCTCCAAGGCTGCCCAGCAGATCTATTATATCGGCGCAGGTTCCTCAACCATCATCCTCCTCGTGGGTCTGTTCACCGGCATGGTCCTGGGTCTCCAATCATACTATGCCCTGGTAAAATTCGGCTCGCAGGGTGCGATCGGCACTCTCGTGGCCCTTTCTCTGGTTAGAGAATTGGGGCCTGTTCTCACCGCCATCATGATCACGGCAAGGGCGGGTTCCGCCATCACGGCGGAGATCGGCATACAGCGGATATCGGAACAGATCGACGCCCTGCATACCATGCACATCGATCCCATGGCATACCTCGTCAGCCCGAGAATCACTGCCTCCATCATCAGCTTTCCACTGCTCACCGCTGTGTTTGACCTCATAGGCATCACCGGCGGCTTCATCTCAGGTGTGATGCTCCTGGGTGTTAATGCCGGAACTTATTTCCACAGTGTTCAAGCCAGCCTGGAGATGAAAGATATCTCGGACGGCTTCGTAAAGGCGATCGTGTTCGCTGCAATCGTATCCACGGTCTGCTCCTTCCACGGCTATTTCGCCCATATGCGCGAGGACAGCCATGGTGCCAAGGCAGTCGGCATCTCAACCACATCTGCCGTCGTGGTCTCCTGTGTGCTCATCCTGCTGGCGGATTATGTGGTGACCTCACTCCTCGTATAGAGGCACTCATGTATACCCCATTGATCGAATTCAAGAATGTCACCAAGCACTTCGGGGGCCAAACAGTCCTCGACCGTGTCAATCTTGCAATTTATGAGGGTCAGGTCACGACCATTATCGGCCTGAGCGGTGCAGGCAAGAGCGTGCTCCTTAAGCACATCATCGGCCTCCTCAGACCCGACGAGGGGGACATCCTTTTTCGCGGCAAGTCTGTATCCCGGTTGAAAAAGGCCGAGATTGAGAGCTCCTTTGCACAGATGAGCTTCATGTTCCAGGACAATGCACTCTTCGATTCCATG
>DATKLV010000036.1:0-18104 GCA_035542255.1 Desulfomonilia bacterium
GGATAGTGCTGGGAAAATGATTGGGCTTCATGGTGTATCGCGCGATATTACAGAACGCAAACAGGTAGAGATGAAATTGCAGATGTACCATGATAAGCTTGAAGATATGGTTCACAATCGCACAATGGAACTCACAAAGGCATATGAGTTGCTAACACAGGAGAATGATGTAAGAAGAACTACAGAAGTCGAACTCAATAGGAGAAGACAGGAACTTGAAGAAATGAATACTGCTCTCAGGGTTATTTTGAAACAACGTGAAGAGGACAAGACAACTATTGAAATGAATGTCATGAGTAATCATAAGGTTTTAATTTTGCCATATCTTGAGCTTTTGGAAAAAACCAACCTTGGTGATGATCAAAAAACTTTTCTTTCCATAATAAAGTCAAATTTGAATGTTATCACCTCGACATTCAGCAGAAAAATATCTTCTGGAAGCCTTGGCCTTACGACAAACGAACAGAAAGTTGCATCTCTGATCAAGGAAGGGAAGACATCAAAAGAGATCGCTGGACTCCTAAATGTTTCGATAACCACAGTTAACGCATACCGGCGCAAAATACGGGCAAAAACAGGCTTAAGGAATGAGGATATTAATTTGAGAAGTTATTTGCAATCCTTAGAACAAGAATAGAAGATACTTATCTCACTATAGTGACTATTAATTGTAGTCACTATAGTGTCAATTATATATTATCGACTTTCCTTCAATTATTATCGATATGTAATCTATAATATAATAAAGAACTGTGAAATGATCCGAAGAACATGTTGAAAAACGAAGAGCAATTAATCGCTGAAGAAATCATTGATTATATAAGAAGTTGTAGATGCAGTCCTGATTCCTGGTATGCCGGAGTAACCTCTGATCCTCTTAGGTGCCTTCAATATGAACATGGAATTTCCGTAGTGAATAATCTATGCACTTTAAGAAAAGTGTCATCGGTAAATAAGGCATCTCATATTGTCTCAATCTTAATCAACAAATACGGACTCGAGGGTAAGACAAACTCAGAGAGCGATGAAAATTCATTTTATATTTATGCTTTTCAAAAGAAAAGATCAACATTTCCCTGAGGAGGCGACAATGATGCGGTGAGAAAGGACATTATTACCTAGAGGGGTTCCCGGAAATATAGAGAGCCCAACCAAACCACTACTGTCATTCAAATTCGGTTATGAAAACTAGAGAAGGGGGAAAATATGAATAAATTGATAGTTATTGGTCTTCTTTTGTCCGCCTGTACTTTTTTACCAGTTCATGTGAGCGCTGATCAGATCACAATAGTCGCAGACTCCTGGTGCCCTTTTACCTGTGAACCTGGTTCCGAAAGCCCAGGATATATGATTGAAATCGCTGAGCATGTTTTTAAGAAGGCTGGTCATACAGTAGTGTATAAAAATGTAGATTGGAAAAAGGCAATTGAGGAGACACGCAAAGGGAAATATACCGCTATTGCAGGGGGATATAAAAGTGATTCGCCTGACTTTGTTTTCCCGGATAAAGCACAAGGTGTGTCCCAGAATGTTTTCTTTGTGAAGAAAGGCACTGCATGGAAGTACACGGGAATAGAATCACTCAAGAAGATAAAACTTGGGATAGTTCTGGATTATTCCTATAGCGATCAAATCAACAAATATATTTCTGAGAACAAAGGAAAATCTTCTGTATATGTGGCTAAAGGTACAACACCGATACAGGAAAACATAGATAAATTGATGAAAGGTGAAATAAATGCATTCATCGAAGATCCAAGTGTTTACGGTAACTATTGCGGTTCAAGAAATCTGATCGAAGTTTTAGGGGCTGTACAAACGGCAGGATCAGATGGACTGGAAGAAAAGAATTACATCGCATTCTCGCCTGCCAACCCGAAATCGAAAGAATATGCCTCCATACTCTCTAAGGGACTCGATCAAATGAGGGCGTCAGGGGAGCTGAAAAAAATCTTGAGCAAATATTATATGAAGGACTGGGAATAAACGAGTTAAATCAATAACCAATATATGTTTAATAAGAATGACAAGTATCAATATCACCTGCTGGGCTCTCAGACCTCGTACTCATTTTTACAGTTTACTAATAATTATATTATCAATTTTCATTGGGGGACTCTATGAAGGTTAGTTGGAATCTAAGAGAAAAGTTTATCTCAATATTCCTGGTGGGGTGCATTCTCCCTCTCATAATAACCATCGTGTATGTGGGCTATCGCGCAAAGGGACTGATCGAGGAAGAATCGATGGATTACATGAAGACGAGTGTGAACAGTTTTGATCGCATAGCCCAGACGCGCTACGATGCTATTTCTGGGAATATAGAAAACATTCTCGAACAACTCAAACTTACCTTGAAAAAAGACCTAGCTATTCAAGCTGCAAAAGAGAAATATTTCAAGACCGGCTACCTGATCCTTTTCCAGTCAGATGGGTTATGCCTCTACCACCCAAAACCGGAATTCAACAATTCAACAGCGCTCTATGATAAATACGATTTCATCCGTAATGCCATCAGGCAGAAACAAGGATTTTACAAATATACCTTCCAGGGTGTCAATAAGCTGGGGTATCTTACATATAACAAGGATCTCGACATCATTATGTGGGGTGATGTCCCGGATACAGAGGTCTTCGCAAAGGTCCATGAATTAAATGTACAGATGTATACTTTCCTAGGATTAGTGTCTCTCCTGATCATCGTTTGCGGCGGGTATGTGGCCCAAAAGATGGCAAACAGAGTGAGGGACGTCAGCATCATGATGCAAAGTATTGCAGTGGGTGAAGGGAATCTTACCGAGAGGCTTCCTGTGATTGCATCGGACGAGATAGGGTCTCTTGCTCAATGGTTTAACAAATTCATCGAGAACCTCGAAGAGGTCATCATACATGTAAAACACGTAACCGGACAGGTAAGCTCCTCTTCCCATGAGGTCTCTTCATGGGCTGAACGTCTATCCCAGACATCGGTGGAGCAGGCATCGGCTGTTGAACAAGTAGCGGCTACTATAGAAGAGATGGCATCATCTATAAAGCAGAATGCTTCTTATGCGGAATCGGGCAGGGAAAAAGTAGATTCCATGGTGATAATGGCGAATAAAACCAACAATGACACAGATGAGTTAATGAGATCAATGAACGAGATGTCAACCGTATCTAAGAAGATTGGTGATATTACTGTCACAGTGAATGAAGTGGCATTCCACACCAATCTTCTTGCTTTGAATGCAGCTGTTGAGGCTGCAAGGGCAGGTGAGCACGGGAAAGGATTTTCTGTAGTGGCGCAGGAGGTAAGAGCTCTTGCCCTGCGTTCCGCTACAGCGGCGCAGGAGATCAAGGCCCTTATCGATGATACAGTTGAGAAGATATCAACGAGTAATGATATGGTAACAAAAACAAGTGAATCCATTCAAACTATCATCTCCGGTATTGTTGAACTCTCCCAAACCATGAATGAGATAGCCTCATCCTCGAATCAGCAAGCTATAGGCGCGGATGAAGTAAATACGTCCATATCCCAGATAGGCAACTCTACCCAACAGAATTCAACCATGGTTGAAGAACTTGCAGGGACTGCAGAAACAATGACCCTCGAAGCAGGGGAGCTTTCCCAGATTGTGGGCAGGTTTATTGTCTCTAATAGATAAAAGCAGGAAATGGGTTTTCCCATTAGGGGGATTTATAGGATAAACTTCATGAATCTTGAAAATGTTCCAGTTAACCTCTAACTAATAAGAATACTAATAGTTATTATACACAGATATAGCGATCTATACGTACGTTTCATACAGCTAAAAAATGATGATAATGGAATAAACTATACAATTATCCAGGTGGTATTCATCTTGTAGGTAACGTGCCATACACAACGCTTTGTCTATACTGAATATTTCTTTTGATAATCTCCACAAGTCAACGAACAGCGAAAGCTGTAGATTTTTATAAGTTTTATCTGTTGAAGAATAATTGATATGCGCAAAAAAACCAACTGCACAAAAACTGCACAATTGAGAAGTTGGAAGAGGGCTTGAATCCTGGTGGAGCCGAAGGGAATCGAACCCTCGACCTCTTGAATGCCATTCAAGCGCTCTCCCAACTGAGCTACGGCCCCACGCGAGCTTCACTTGGGTAGCATACAATATTTTATGAGTCAAGGAGGGAGGGATATTCAAACAGGGGAGAGAACAGCAGACACGTCGTTCTCATGATCCTATTGTTTTGTTCCATTCCCCAATATAGTACCGTAGCATTTAGTGAAGTCGGTATCTGTGAGAGAACCGCTGATGGCAAAACTGCTGTAATCATCCGAGAAAGTGAAAACAAGATGTTCGGTTAGTGATTCGATATCACTTAAGTTCATTATATCTTCCATAATTATTTTATGATCCGATATCTTCACCGTCCTGGAAACATCACCCGTAATTCCTTCGCTCGGGAAGTCATAGGAGATTGTACCCTCTGCCAGCGAATCCGGGATGAAGAGATATCTTCTGTCAGCCTTGCTTGAGTCATTCCCTATGGTGAAAACGAAAGATTCATTTCCGCAGGTTCCCATGGCTGCTTGTACATTGTAGCTGCCTTTAAAAGTGAGTTCCTCGGGATTCGGAGTGCTTTTATGGTGGCCGGTATGGTG
This sequence comes from Desulfomonilia bacterium, assembly GCA_035542255.1. GTDB lineage: Bacteria > Desulfobacterota > Desulfomonilia > UBA1062 > UBA1062 > MWEI01. The sequence goes on from DATKLV010000036.1 coordinate 4,634, forward strand.
GCCTCCGCAGCAGGTAATCAACATGAGAATGGAGACGGCGACGATAAATCTCGATGTGCGTTTCATGCTTCTGTAATTCATATAAACCGCCTTCATGCTGTTCATTACATTAAGCCATAAATAGGTATAAGAATAATATCTTACCCGAATCGGGGTTCAATGTCAATGCGTTAGGGCAAAAAATAAAAAATCTCACTGCTCATCCCTCTTCACCTCGGTCTTTCTTGTTCCCTGTGACTTGATGAGGTTCAGGGTGTCCGTGAGCACGGGAATGACATGCTCCCTGATGTCCCCTGCCACCACAATAGCCAGCAGATCGTCACCCACGTTCAGGTCGCCCTCGTTGACCTCGACGAGGATCTCGATGATGCCGGGCCTCTTCTTCTGCTCGGCAACAATCTTCTTGATGGCATCCCGCACGGCCCGGACAGTCACCTTCCGGACCGGCGAACCGTCCCTCGATGTCCCTCTCACCACCCCGTTGTGACACAGGATCATGCCGACCTTAGGGTAGTCCGGGTGTGATTTGATGATATTGATGAGCGCGTTCATGTCCATCATTTAAGTGGATACGGATCAGCCCGGCAAATGTCAATCGAAGTATGTACATGATTCATTAACCATACAGGCCTACTCTTACGGTATGATTGCGTTGACGATGAATCCGGTATACATAAAGGAGGTTCTTAAGTTGCATGGTGCTGATGCATATCCCTGTGTGGAGGGGAGGGTGGACATGAAAGAGATCCGGGTCGGCAAGTCCAGGCTCCAGTTCCTTGTGGGCGATATCACTGCCCAGGACACTGAAGCTGTAGTGAATGCCGCAAACAAACAGCTTGCCCCGGGCGGCGGAGTGGCAGGGGCCATACACAGGGCCGCAGGGCCGGGGTTGTGGGAGGAATGCAAAAAACTCGGCGGATGCGAGACAGGCGAGGCCAAGATCTCTAGCGGACACAATCTGCCCAACAAGTATGTGGTTCACACGGTCGGGCCGGTTTACAGCGGATCGAAAAGCGATGCCTTGCTCTTGAGGGCATGCTACATCAACTCGCTCAAGGTTGCTGACAAGCATGGGATTTCCTCGATCTCCTTTCCGGCCCTGAGCACCGGGATCTTCGGCTACCCTGTGGACAAGGCGGCATACGTGGCGATCAAGGCCGTCAAGGAGTATCTTGAAGGTGAAACGGGGATCAAAGTCGTGCGCATGGTTCTCTATGATGAGGGGTCGTACCGGGAGCACCTGCGTGCGCTGGACGCAGTCGATTCAGGCGTGGATATAAGCTGACATGAGTGTTGTAGCGGTCATCCCGGCCCGGTACGGGGCCTCGCGATTTCCAGGCAAACCTCTGGTGGACATTGCGGGCATGCCTATGATCAGGCGCATTTATGAACAGGTTGTTACCTGCCCCGATATCGACAGGGTGCTCGTTGCAACCGATGACGAGAGGATTCTGGGTGCTGTGGCATCGTTCGGCGGTAATGCGGTCATGACAAGCCCCGATTGCCCGTCGGGTACGGACAGGGTCGCCCGGGCCGTTTCAAACATGGATGCGGACTACGTGGTCAACGTCCAGGGCGACCAGGTGAAGCTCGACATCGATGCCCTTGCCGGTCTCGTCCGGGAGATCAAGTCCGGTGCAGCCATGGCCACCATTGCAACGAGGGCTCTCCCTGAAGACAGGGATGACCCTAACTGTGTCAAGGTGGTGCGCGATCTCAGGGGCAATGCCCTGTACTTTTCCCGGTCACCCATCCCCTTTTTTTGCAACAAGGGGCAGGCGGAGATGCTCAAGCATATAGGCATCTATGGGTTCTCTAGGCAGACCCTCCTGCGGTTCAATAACCTAATGCCTTCTCCTCTCGAGCGGGCCGAATCTCTGGAGCAGCTGAGGGCCCTGGAGAACGGTATATCCATCAGGGTCATTGTCGCGCGGGGAGAATTCTACGAGATCAATACGCCTGAAGACCTTCAGAGGCTCCTGAAGCAATGGCATCCCTAGGACTATGCATCTACCGGCTCCTTGCGGTCATCCTTGTATGGCCGTTGGCCTTCTTCCTCAGGGACCATCCGAATTTTCAGGGGACCTTGGCGCAGAGACTTGGATTCAGCCTGCCTGCCGTACCTCCCGGAAGAAAAACCATATGGGTCCATGCAGCCTCGGTCGGCGAGGTTAAGGCGGCATCCGGACTTATAGGCGCCGTCAGGAAGCAGTGGCCCGATATCTTCATCTTATTGACTTCCATGACTGCCACGGGCAGGGACGTTGCCGGTAAATTACCCGAGGTGGACCTGGTCTTTCCCTTCCCGTTCGATCTTTCCTGGGTAATGAAAAGATACCTCCTCAGGCTCATGCCGAGTGCAATACTCATTGTCGAGACCGAGATCTGGCCGAACATGCTGACAAAGGCTCAAGATCTGGCGGTTCCGGCTGTGTTCGTGAATGCGCGCATGTCCCTTGACTCGTTCAGAAGATATCGGGGATTTTCCTGGATATTAAAGGCCATCCTCGAACCTGTCCGGGTGCTTGCCATGTCCGGTCCGGATGCAGAGAGGTTTTCAGCATTGGGCGCATCTCGGGTGGAGGTTCTGGGCAATCTGAAGTTCGATGCCGTACCGGCACCCGGCAGTATTGATGTCTCCAGCCTGCGAGAAACTATCGGAGCCGGCACTAAGCCGGTTTTCATCGCCGGCAGCGTGCGTGAAGGGGAAGAGGCATATGTCATGGATGCCGTCAAGAAGGCGTCTGAACAAATCCCCGGCCTGTTGAGCATCGTGGCCCCGCGCCATCCAGACAGGGTCAAGCTCATAGCACAGCTCGCAAGCGAGAAGGGGCTCTCCTGCTCGCTGAGGAGCGAAGGTCCTTCATCAGGCCGTGTGCTCATCATCGACACCATGGGTGAGCTGTTCAGACTCTACGGCATCAGCGATGCAGCCTTTGTGGGCGGTTCGCTCGTTGCTCTCGGAGGCCAGAATATCCTGGAACCTGTTGCCTGGGGGGTCCCCACCATCCATGGCCCCCACATGGAGAATTTCACCTGGGCTCTGGATATCGTGAGGGATTGCACCTACTTGGTTCAAGATGCACGCGGGCTCGAAGAGACCCTTATAGCCATCCTGAAAGACCCGGCGGGTTCGCGCAGGAAGGGTCGGGAGGCCCTTGATGCCCTCCTGCGCGTCCAGGGTGTCACCGGGCGCTATATCCAGGCCATCGAACCATTGTTATAGTACAAAGAAGCACCTGGGCACTAGGCTTCCGGCTTTCGGTAAAGGAATCGCTTCCTTGACCTGCGCCTAGAGCCGAATGCCTGGAGCCTATATTTTTACTTAATCCAGGGTTTCCCCACCGGTAGCACGTCTCTGCCGAACACATCGGCGAAGATCGCATGGGCCATGACGTACCAGGCACTCAGCGCGCAGAGCATGAGCTCGTACCCTGCAACCGTCTTGAGCTCCGGGTAACCGAAATGCGCCAGGTCCAGCAGGATGAATCCCAGGAACAGCAGGGTGAAGGTCATGGCCAGTGCTCCGTTGACACGCATGGAGCCTATCCACATGATGCCTGTATAGATCGTCCATCCCACCAGATACCATCCGAGGTCTGTCGGAGATAGGGGATACACCTTGAATTGATTGCACAGGAGGATCAGTGCAAGTCCGATCCAGAATGCGCCGTATGCGGTGAATGCGCTGTAGCCGAAATTGTTGCCGGTCTTGATCTCCTGCAGTCCTGCGATCATCTGTGCAAGCCCCCCGAATATGAGACCCATGACAAGAACCGGACCGGCGCCGCACCAGCCGACATTGTGGAACTGGAGAATCAACGTGGTCATGCCGAACCCGGCCAGACCGACAACAGCAGGATTGCCCAATTTCTGTTCAGACATAATACGATCTCCTCTTTATCATGTGAATACAAAAAGGACGAGGGCTGGCTACCCTGCTCTCGTCCATTCCGCTTAATCTTATTGTTTCGGGTAGCCTATGGTCTTGGATGCCCCGGCGATCTCCTGCAGGGCGGCCGGATCTTCGATGGTCGAAGGGATCTTGAACTCCTGGCCGTCTGCAATCTTGCGCATGGTAGAACGCAGGATCTTGCCGCTCCTGGTCTTGGGGAGCCGGGATACCACCGCTATATCCTTGAGACAGGCCAGTGCACCGATCTCGTTGCGTACCATTCCGACCACTTCTTTCGTGATTTCGTCATGGGGCTTGTTTACACCTGCTTTCAATACAACAAACCCAATGGGAACCTGCCCCTTCAGCACGTCGTTCACCCCGATGACCGCACATTCCGCCACATCCTTGTGTTTGGCCACCACCTCCTCCATGCCGCCCGTGGAGAGCCTGTGTCCAGCCACGTTGATGACGTCGTCCACCCGGCCCATGATGTAGATATAACCGTCCTCGTCCATGTACCCGCCGTCACCCGTGGCATAGTATCCCGGGTACTCGGTAAGGTAGGATGACACATAACCCTCGTCGTTCTCCCACAGCGTGGGCAGGCAGGCGGGCGGCAGCGGCAGCCTTATACCGATGACGCCTTCCTTGCCCCTGGGCAGTTCCCTGGCGGCCTCATCAATGATGTGCACATCAAAGCCTGGAGCCGGTTTCGTGGGAGATCCGGCCTTGATCGGCAACTGCTCGATGCCCATGCAGTTGGCTGCAATGGCCCAGCCCGTCTCGGTCTGCCACCAGTGGTCGACGACCGGGATCTTCAGCAGATCGCTCGCCCAGTGGTAGGTGTCGGGGTCCAGGCGCTCCCCCGCCAGGAAGAGGTGCTTCAGGCAGGAGATGTCGTATTTCTTGATATAGGTCCCTTGCGGGTCTTCCTTCTTGATGGCGCGGAATGCCGTGGGCGCGGTGAAGAGCACCTTTACGCCATGCTGCGAGATGACCCGCCAGAATGCACCGGGGTCGGGCGTTCCCACGGGCTTGCCTTCGTAGAGTACGGTGGTGCACCCGTGGAACAGGGGTGCATAAACGATGTACGAGTGCCCCACGACCCATCCCACGTCCGAGGCAGCCCAGTATACGTCTCCGGGCTTTACGTTGTAGATGTTCTTCATGCTCCATTTGAGCGCTACTGCATGGCCGCCGTTGTCTCTCATGACACCCTTGGGCTTGCCGGTAGTGCCTGAAGTATAGAGGATATAGAGCGGGTCGGTGGCCTCCACTGTCACGCATGGGACGGGTTTTGCCGCCTTGACGGCTTCTGCCCAGTCGATGTCGCGGCCTGTGATAAGATCGGCCTTCACCTGAGGCCTCTGGTGGATCACACACTTCTCGGGCTTGTGTGAAGACAGCTCGATGGCCTTGTCCAGCAGGGGCTTGTAGGGAATGGCACCCTTGGGCTCTATGCCGCATGAGCTCGAAAGGATGGCCTTCGGCTTGGCGTCCTCAATGCGGACAGCCAGCTCGTTCGGTGCAAAACCGCCGAACACCACCGAGTGCACGGCCCCGATGCGCGCACAGGCCAGCATGGCGAACATGGTCTCCGGTATCATGGGCATGTAGATGATCACCCGGTCGCCCTTTGTAACCCCCAGGTTTTTGAGCATGCCTGCGGTCATGGATACCTCGTGCTGGAATTCCTTATAGGTTATCTTCCGGATAATCCCAGTCACCGGGCTGTCGTAGATTATGGCCGTCTGATCGCCCCGGCCCTGCTCCACATGATAATCGATGGCATTATAGCAGGTGTTCATCCTGCCGCCTGAAAACCATCGGTAGAATGGCTTCCGGGAATCATCCAGAACCTTGTCCAACTTCTTCTCCCACTGGATCTCTTGTGCCGCCTCCGACCAGAAGCTGTCCCTGTCCTCGAGGGAAAGCCTATATGCTTCATTGTAGGTTTTATACATGTAATGCTCCTCCTTAATACATCTTTTGTATTACTATATGACTATCATATGATTACTATCGTAGGCCTATTTCTGTGTCAACCTGGAAAAAGTGATCTTGGGAACAGGAGGCTATTTAAATAAGGTATTGATGATTGTAAATTTTGTGAAAAGATACATGGTCCATGCCGAAGTAGCTGTTCAGAGGTTCAGGCACGGATGACGCAGGAGGGAAAGACAGCGGAAAGATTCGATTGAGGATTACCCGGGTCGGCTCATTTACCGTTGACAACAGGCAAAATGCCCTTTATTACTACCAGCATGAGCGATAGATCACTATGTTCCATATGCGCGTGGAGAGCCGACTGTAATAAGAAGTTCAAACCCGGAGCAGGCATTCACTGCCCTGATTTCAGCAGAGACATGGCCATAAAGGACAAGGAGCTGGAAGAGGAAGCAGCAAAGCAGGCCGGATCGAAAGACACGGGTAAAAAGCCTAAAAAGGGCCTCTGGCCCATGTAATTCCTTTTCTCAATCAAGCGCTATCTTTGACTCAGTGCCTCCGTGCCCTTCGCCTTTCGGGCGCACGTAAAGTGCGTCCAATTTTGCTGTCCTGCGAAAATTTGACTCAAGCCATCCATGGCTTTCGCCTGAAGGCGACCCTTCGGGACGTCCAATTCGGCTATCCTGCCGAATTGTGTCGGCTTCGTCGGTTGGCTCCTATCAGTCATTGCGATCAACGCATATCGAGCGCTGCCCGATTTGCGATGCTCGCGATGACTGCGTGATAGGCCCGCTCCGCAGTAGCAGTATGGAAGCGTTGGATGGTTACAGTCCGAGAAACTGTATATAAGTGCTCTTGTTTTTCACTATCAGTGCGGCCACTTTCCCCTGAAACAGAATTGCATCCGGACAGTAGCTTTCGGGAAAGGTTGCCAGCTCATTCTGTGTATACTCACTGCCTGCCGGTGTATAGACAAGCACCTGCGAAAAGTCGAACAGATTCAATCCTGAGACCACCTTGGCCATGCCTTGCCCGTTTCTGTACGTGATTATCTTATCTCCCAGGACCGAGATCCTGGGTTCCAGATAATAACGGGCGGGAGGCTCGCTCTCCTCTCTTCTATCCTTGTACTCGTCTTCAATGAAAAGGGTGGTATGGCCTGCAAGGGTATCGTCGGTCCATAAGACGGACTTGCCGTCGCTTATGGAGAGCTTGTCCTCTAAATTGTACGAAATTACCGCCTCACCTCCTGCTGAAATCTTCATATCCGCGGTGACGGCGCTGATGGTGTCAAAGCCATGCGGGATCCGGGGTGAAGATCCGGTTATCTGAGACGGTTTGGACCACACGTAGGGGATGGTGCCGTAGATCTTGTCGAAGGTGATGTCGGTGGATACCAGTCCCTTGCCCAGCGGGAACACGGCCTTGTCCCAGCGTTCTTTCGTCTCGGAGCCCTTTATGCGGAATGACCGGCATTCATTTATGATCTTGGCCAGCACGATGAGCGAATCACCGAAGGGGTATATCCTGAGGATCTCGTTTTTCCCCGGCGCTTTCCACAGGGGGGATGCCTTCTCACCCTTGAGCTCGTAGACGGTCTTCTCGTCGCTTACGAATATCTTATCACCCGTGGATGCAATGGATACCGCTATAAAGGGCAGCCTGATCTTCGGGGCGACCTCCTGGCCCAAGGGCGGCGCGGCAGGCTGGACTGGCGCTGCCTGGGTCTTGCCGCTCTCGATAAAGAGTGCATTTATCATCTCGTCCATCGTAGCTGACAGGGCGGACGTATCCTTGATATCCTTGTGGAATGCCTTTGCCGGCTTGGTGTCCAATAAGGCGTCATAGGAGGTGATCTCGCCAAGCTTGCTTATGTTGATAGTGAGCTTTCCGTATTTCTCCAGTGCGATCCCCCTGGTGATACATCTGGTGACGACACTCTTCTCAATCCCCGACTTTAAAGAGCTCAGTTCCTGGGGTCCCGTTATCTCGACAGAGACCTCCATGCAGAAGGCCGATGCCGGGACAAGCAGAAGGGAAAGAAAAGAAAAGGTTGAGATGAATTTTTTCATGTCGTCTCCTTTGGACGATAAATTATGGAACTTCTTACCCTATAGCACAGATAAACTCACCGGAAAAGGGACTGTACAGAGGCGCCGGATCAAGATATGAATGATCATTCATTTTTCCTTGACCTCGACTATTACTTTGGATATATAATGACGGATGCCAAGCAAATTATATTCTTTAGAAGAAGGAGGCGTTACATGGCTGAGGAGACCAAAGATTTTGGAGAACAGTTGTTCCCGGTACCCCCAAAGGTAAGGGAAAAAGCTTACATCAAGAGCAAGGCAGAGTACGAGAAGATGTGGAAGGAGTCCATTAAGGACCCCAATAAGTTCTGGGCCAAGATAGCAGAGCGGATCGACTGGTACAAGAAGCCCACAAAGATCTGTGATTATTCCTTTAAATCGCCGGTCTATGTGAAGTTCTTTGAGGACGGGAAGCTTAATGTCAGCTACAATTGCCTTGACCGCCAACTTGCCACGAGGAAGAACAAGGCCGCCATCATCTTCGAGGGCAATGATCCCTCCGACTGGAAAGTATTCACCTATGCCGATATGTATCGTGAAGTCAACAAGTTCGCCAACGTGCTCAAGAAAAACGGCATCAAGAGGGGGGACCGTGTATGCTTGTTCCTGCCCATGATCCCCGAACTGGCTATTGCCATGCTGGCCTGCACACGTATAGGCGCCATCCATTGCATCGTGTTCGGCGGTTTCTCGTCTGATGCACTGAAAGACCGTATCGTGGACAGCGCTGCAAAGTTGATCGTCACCTGTGACGGCACCTTCCGTGGAGCCAAGGCTGTCCCCCAGAAGGACAATTCCGACAAGGCCATTGCCGAGTGCCCGACAATCGAGAAGCAGATCGTTGTGAAGAGGACCGGCACACCGTGCGCATGGAAAGACGGAAGGGACCTCTGGTGGGAAGACGAGATGAAGCAAGTCCCCGTCTACTGTGAACCCGAGCAGATGAATGCCGAAGATCCGCTCTTCATCCTCTACACCTCAGGCTCCACCGGAAAGCCCAAGGGTGTCATGCACACCACGGGCGGTTATCTGGTCTATGCGGCATATACCCACCAGCTCATCTTCGATTACCATGAGGAAGACACCTACTGGTGCACCGCCGACATCGGGTGGGTTACCGGACACACATACATCGTCTACGGTCCACTTTGTAACGGCGCCACCAGCATCATGTTCGAAGGCGTGCCCAGCTACCCGGCGTATGACCGGTTCTGGGACGTGGTCGAGAAGTATAAGGTCAACATCTTCTACACAGCCCCCACCGCCATTCGCGCCATTGCCAAAGAGGGCGACTCCTGGGTCAAGAAACACGACCTCAGCTCCATCCGAATTCTCGGTTCGGTGGGCGAGCCGCTCAACCCAGAGGCCTGGAGATGGTACTATGACCTCATCGGCCGCGGCGAGTGCACTATCGTGGACACCTGGTGGCAGACTGAGACAGGCGGTATTCTTATCACCCCGCTGCCGGGCGCCATCGACATCAAGCCTGCCAAGGCCACCGTCCCGTACTTCGGTGTCGAGCCTGCACTGCTTGACGACGACGGTAAGGAACTCCAGGGTGTCGCTAGGGGCAACCTCGTCATGAAGAGGCCGTGGCCCGGCATCATGAGGGGCGTATGGCAGGACCCCAAGAGATTCGAAGAGACCTATTTCGTGCAATTCCCGGGCTATTATGTCACCGGTGACGGTGCGGAGAGGGACGATCTCGGCTACTACAAGATCACAGGCCGTGTTGACGACGTCATCAACGTGTCCGGCCATCGCATGGGCACCGCCGAGGTCGAGAGCGCGTTGGTTTCTCATCCGAATGTTGCTGAGGCCGCAGTGGTCGGTTTTCCCCACGATATCAAGGGCCAGGGCATCTATGCATACGTCACGCTCAACACCGGCGTGGCAAAGTCGGATGACCTCAAAAAGACTCTCATCGCTCACGTGAGAAAGGAGATCGGCCCCATTGCAACACCGGATCACATCCAGTGGGCCGATGCACTGCCCAAGACCCGCTCCGGCAAGATCATGCGCCGCGTCCTCAAGAAGGTTGCAGCGAACGACTTCAAAGACTTCGGAGATACGTCAACCCTGGCGGATCCGTCCGTTGTCGATACCCTGGTCGAGGCAAGAAAGCAGGTAAAGTAGTATCGATTTGAAGTACAAGGGGCTCAGGCATGTCTGAGCCCCTCTTAACCGTGTTTATACATGATGCATTTTATGTGTTCGTACAACGAAGCAATCATGCCATGAAGATCATGCGCGATAAGGAAGGGTCAAAATGAGGGGTGAGGAAAAATATCGCATGATATTGAATGCTGCAAAACAGGTTTTTGCAATGGAGGGTTTCTACAATTCGAAGGTGTCTGAGATCGCCCGTGAGGCCCATGTGGCTGACGGAACCATATACCTCTATTTTAAGAACAAGGACGACATCCTGATCTCCCTGTTTGAAGAAGAGCTCACCAGGATCATAAAGACCGTCAAGACGGACCTGGAGCCTATAGAAGATCCGTGCAAGAAGCTCATCAAGTTCTGCGACAACCACCTTACCATCGTAGAGGCCGACAGGGCCCTGGCTGAGGTCATACAGGTGGAACTCAGACAATCGAATAAATTCATGCGTGAGTACAAGAACAAGCACTTTCTCGCATACCTCAATATCATTGCGGAAATCATTGCGCAGGGCCAGCAGATGGGAGTATTCCGTGACGATCTGAAACCCGAGCTCTGCGCCCGGGTGATCTTCGGATCGCTGGATGAGCTGTCCACCTACCTGGTAACGGCAAAGCGTAAGCGTTTCGATGTCCATGAAGTGGCGACAATGGTGGGGAGCTCCTTCCTCAACGGGCTGGTGAAGGAGAATAATTAACTCCCCAGGAGACTTATATATCCATGCGGATCAAGAAGGCTGCCGTTATAGGTGGTGATGTCATGGGGAGCGGGATAGCCCATGTCCTATCGTCCGCAGGTATCGAACGTTTTTTTATCTTGGAGAGAGACAGGGCATAATATGTAAGATGCCCAAAAGGATAAAAACAAAGAGGAAGGAGGTTTACTGTGAATACTGTTGTATGCATGAAACAGGTACCTGATACCGAGACATTGATCAAGATTGCAGGTACACAAATCGCAACAGACGGCATTAAGTGGGTCATCTCTTCCTTCGACGAGTTTGCCGTTGAAGAGGCAATCCGCCAGAAGGAGAAGATGAATGCAGGCACCGTGACCATCGTTTCACTCGGTCCGGACAGGGCGATCGAGTCCATCCGCACGGCTCTTGCTATGGGTGCGGACAACGCCGTTCACATCAATGACAGCGCCTACTACGACAAGGCTGATCCGTACGCCACGGCACAGGCACTGGCAGCAGCAGTAAAGGGGCTGACCTATGACGCTGTGTTCCTCGGCAAGCAGGCCATCGATGATGATGCAGGCCAGGTCCCGGCAATGCTCGGCGAGTTGCTCGGCCTGCCGGTGGTGACCCAGGTCATCAAGCTCGAGGTTGCCGCCGACAAGAAGAACGCCACGGTGACCCGCGAGGTCGAAGGCGGACAGATGATTCTCAATGTCCCGCTTCCGGCAGTCTTATCTGCTCAGAAGGGTTTGAACGAGCCCCGGTATGCTTCGCTTCCCGGAATCATGAAGGCCAAGAAGAAGCCCGTCGACGTGAAGAACGCGGCAGGGCTTGGCGTGAGCACAGGCCCCATGACGGTTGTCAAGGAGATGTCTTTGCCTCCGGCCCGCCAGGCCGGCAAGATTATCGCGGGCGACGATGCAAAGGCCAAGGCGGCTGCTCTTGCAAAGGCCTTGCATGAAGAAGTGAAGATCATCTAAGGTGAGGAGGAGACAGCCATGCCAGGAACGTTAATTTATGCAGAAGTTCAGAAGGGCGAAATCAAGAAGGGCGCCTTTGAGATAGCAAGCAAGGCAAAGGAATTCGGCGGCGAGGTCAGCGCATGTGTTATCGGAAAAGGCGCTGAGGCGGTCGCCCCCCAGCTTGCGAAGTACGGCGCGGACAAGATTTATGTGGTCGATGGCCCCGAGTATGAGAACTACATCCCCGAGGCCTTTGTTCAGGCATTCGTGCAGGTAGCAAAGACGGTTCAGCCGTCGGTCATCCTTTGCAGCGCATCCGCACAGGGCAAGGATTTTGCCCCGGCAATGGCAGCCAGACTAAACGTGGGCGCCATTTCCGACTGTGTCAATGTGACTAAGGAAGGCGACAAGATCGTTGCCAAGAGACCGATATATGCCGGCAAGGCATATGCCAAGGTCGAGGCAACCGGGAACCCCCAGATCATCTCGGTGCGTCCCAATGCACTTGGCGCCAAGGAAGTCGCCGGTGCCGGCGCAGTAGAGAAGGTTGCAGTAAGCCTGGATGCCGGTAAGATCAAGGCCACGGTGAAGGCAGTTGAGATCGCCGCCACCACGGAGCCCGATCAGACCGAGGCCGAGATCATCGTATCCGGCGGACGCGGCATGAAAGGTCCCGAGAATTTCAAGATGCTCGAAGACCTTGCCAAGCTCTTCGGCCCGACAGCCACCACGGGCGCATCCAGGGCGGCGGTCGACGCAGGGTGGAGAGGGCATTCCTACCAGGTCGGCCAGACAGGCAAGACCGTAAGCCCGAACCTCTATGTCGCATGCGGTATCTCCGGCGCCATCCAGCATATGGCAGGTATGGGAACCTCCAAGGTTATCGTTGCCATCAACAAGGACGGCGAGGCACCCATTTTCACCAAGGCCGATTACGGTATTGTGGATGACCTTTTCAACGTCGTCCCGGCACTCATCGACGAGATCAAGAAGATCAAAGGTTAATAGGCAGCAATTAAAAGGGGCGGACCGAAAGCGTCCGCCCCTTTTAAGTAAACAAGTAACGATTCAGGGGGGGGGCTATGCACGGACCACAGGGAGAAATTACCAGACAGGTTTTTTGGAATATCTTAAGTCCGGGTTCCTACACGGAACAGATCATCCTCTACATCCTGGCCCTTGCTTCATTCGCGCTCCTGGGCAGGGCGCTCTACAAGGGCGGGTTCGGCACGCGTCTGAAGGTCATGTTCAAAGCGACCGGCACGGAGTCGAACCGGCTCGATGATCCGTGGGGCAGGTTCTGGTTTGCATTCGGTGACATATTCGGGCACAGGAAGATCCTCAGAGAACCCTACCAGGGCATATTCCATCTATTCATCTTCTATGGGTTTATCGCGCTGACGATCACAACCGCCATCGTGTTCTTCCAGGCGGATATCCTGTGGCCCATCACGGGCATCTGGTTCATGAAAGGGAACTTCTACCTGATCATGAAGCTCTTCGCCAATGTATTGGGCCTGCTCGCAGTCGTCGGCATACTCATGGCGTTGTACAGAAGGTATGTGATGAAGCCCAAATGGCTCGACCAGAAACCCGAGGACAATATCACCTTATGGTTCATCCTTACCATCCTGGTGACCGGTTTCATCATCGAAGGCATGAGGATGCAGGTGGTCGAGGTGCCCCTGTCAAGCATCATGCACAAGTACGTGTGGTTCTCCCTGGG
>DATKLV010000037.1:0-9612 GCA_035542255.1 Desulfomonilia bacterium
GCTTCTCCAGGAGGTGGTTCACGCCGGTGGCAAGACACATATCCACGACATCCTCGCTTGCCATGCCGGATATCATCACGGTATCCAGCTGCGCATGGGGGTATTTCTCGGCCACGGCATCGAGAAAAGCGAAGCCGTTGCTGTCTCCCACAAATACATCAAGAAGGAAGATCATGATACCTTTGTCCCGGGAAAGACAATATTCGGTGGCACTCTTATAATCATTGAACGTAATGACATCACCCCAGGTATAGAATTTTTTTATGGTATCAGTGAGCACCTCGCACACGTGCTGCTCATCGTCAACAATGACCACATCCAGACCGTCGGACATCCAAGCCTCCATTTCTTTTATGATACTGAGTTTGTCTCTGCCGTGCCTTCATGCACGGTGCAAACCCTTATACAAAAAAATGTCACCAATGACAATTGAATCCGGTGTGGAAAATCATATGGGATCCTGGTATCGCATTCCTGTTCTTCGATGCGCAAGGTTGTATGTCAGGCTTTTTCCGCAAACAGTTGGTAGTTGGTAGCTTGGGTTGAGAAACGAAACCCAACACAATCAAGATTTGAATATATGAACGGATAATATCTTAAGATTTGTTGTTGGGTTTCACAAGTTCAACCCAACCTACTTCAAATGGAATCAAAGGGCGAGAAGTGCCATGAACCATATGCTCACGACCGCCAGTGCCATGACATCTCTCTGCCGCATAACCATCTCCTTCATGCGGGTCCGCGTTATTCCGGGCGTATAGCCCCTGAGCGTCAGGGCCACGGCCAGATCGTCCGCCTTCCTGAATACGCCGTGCAGCAGGGGCACGAGCACAGGAACAAGGGACCTCACCTTGTGGATGAGGCCGGCCGAATCCAGGTCGACACCCCTGGCCTTCTGGGCCTTGATGATCCTGTCGGTCTCCTCGAACAGCAGCGGTATGAAGCGTATGGCAAGCATGACGATAAGCGCGATCTCATCGGTGGGGACATTCATGTACTTCAGGGGCTTCAGGTACCATTCAAGCGCCCACACCGTGTCCAGAGGTGACGTGGTGAGCGTGGTGAGCGTCGATATCCAAATGGCGATCACGAGCTGACAGGCAACACGGCCTCCGCCTATGAGCCCCTGCTTAGTGGCATAGGGGATCCAGAGCGCATCTCCTGGCGTCATGAACACATGTAGCACGGCAGTGATGAGGAACAGCCAGATAAACGGCGCCAATCCTGTTGAGATGTTCCTGACAGGGATCCGGGAAAGCAACGTGAATGCTATGCAGGACAGTACACAAATACACAGGGCAATTGCGTCATGGAGCTTAAAAGTCACGCCGATACCCAGGCCCATGAGAAAGAGCTTCACGCGGGGGTCCAGGTTGTGCACCACGGAATCACGGGGCAGATACTGTCCCAGGGTCATCCTCATGCAGGCCACGACCTCATGGAAGAAGGTGCTCCGCAATCTGGACCGCGTTCAGTGCGGAGCCCTTGCGGATGTTGTCACAGGCGGTCCACAGCGCAATCCCGTTGTCTGAGGAGAGATCCTGCCTGATTCTTCCCACAAGGCATATGTCGCTGCCTGCGGCGTGGATGGGGGTCGGGTAGGTGTTGCTTCCGAGGTCGTCTTCCACCTGCACCCCCAGGGAGCGGCCGAGGATCTCCCTGATCTCTCCCGGAGTTATCTTCCTGGCGGTCTCGAAGTTCACCGAGGCGCCGTGGGAATAGAATACCGGCACACGCACGCTCGTCGCACAGACACGAAGGGCCTTGTCCTCGAAGATCTTCTTTGTCTCATCCATGATCGCGTGCTCTTCTTCCGTGTACGCATCAGGGGTGAAGGAGCCGATGTGAGGCAATGCATTGAATGCGATCTGGTGGGGATAGGTCTCGCACAGGGCTTCACGGAAGCTGAAAAGGCTTCTCACCTGGGAGGTGAGCTCATCCAGTGCCCTCTCTCCGCTGTCGGAAACGGCCTCGTATGTGGAGACGATAATCCGTTTGATGCGCGCGGACCTGCCGATGGGAAACAGGGGGAGGACCAGCTGTATGGTGGCGCTCCTGGGGCTGGCGATGATCCCCTGGTGATCCTTGATCCTCTTGGCATTGATCTCCGGAACGATGAGCGGCACCGAATCATGCATGGCAAAACGGGAGGTGAGGTCGATGGAAACAGCCCCGCTCGCCTTTGCCCGGCCGGCGAACTCGGCGCTCAGGGCCTGGTCCGAAGCGAAGAAGACGAGCTCCACACCCTTGAATGACAGTCCGTCGAGTTGTTTGACCGGGATATCTTCACCCCGGAATTCCACGCGGGAACCTATGCTCCGTCTCCCCCCGAACAGGATAAGGTCTATCACAGGGAAGTTCCGCTCTTCCAGGATCTTGACGAGCTCCCTGCCGATGAGATCCGTGGGCTCCACCACGGCCACCCTCAGACCTGAAGCCATGGCTCACCGCAAGGTGCAAGGCTTGCCGCCACTCTCAGCAGCGAAGGATGGAAGACGTGCTTCAAGGCCTTAAATGCCCCCCCGTTTTCTGATGTGCTCCATCAACCCGCCGTCTTCAATAAGCTCCTGCATGAATCCGGGGATGGGCCGGGCCTGGAACACCTTCCCTGTGGTCAGGTCTCTTATGACACCGCTGTCAGCATCCACCTCCACCGTGTCGCCCTCGGATATGGCAGCTGAGGCCTCATCCGATTCAAATATAGGAAGCCCCATGTTGAAGCTGTTGCGGAAGAATATCCGGGCAAAACTCGCCGCGATGACGCAGCTGACCCCGCTCGCCTTGATGGCGATGGGCGCATGCTCCCGGGACGAGCCGCACCCGAAATTCTTGCCGGCAACGATGATGTCTCCCGGCTCGACCCTGTCGGGGAATGCAGGGTCGGCGTCTTCCATGCAGTGCTTCTTCAGCACGTCCGGGTCCGAGGTGCTCAGGTAGCGGGCCGGGATGATGGCGTCGGTATCCACATCGTTGCCGAATCTGAAGGCCCTTCCCTTGAGGATCATGACATCACCTCCTGGGGCGCGGAGATCTTCCCCGTGACGGCTGATGCGGCGGCTACGGCGGGCCCGCTGAGGTAGACCTCGCTGGCCGGGTCCCCCATCCTGCCCACGAAATTTCGGTTCGTGGTGGCCAGCGCCCGCTCGCCCTTGGCGAGTATACCCATGTGCCCGCCCAGGCACGGACCGCATGTGGGAGGACCTATGATGGAGCCTGCCTGGAGGAAGATGTCGATGAGACCTTCGCCTAAAGCCCGGCTATACACCTCAGGCGTCGCCGGAAGGATGAGGCACCTAAGACCTTTGGACACCTTTTTCCCTTTCAGTATCCTGGCGGCTATGCGCAGGTCTTCTATCCTGCCATTGGTGCAGGATCCGATGACCACCTGGTCTATCTTCACATCACCCGCCTCGCTGATGCCTTTTGCGTTCTCGGGAAGGTGCGGGAAGGCGACCTGGGGCTCGATGCCGGCACAGTCAAAGACCGTTACTGACTCGTACCTGGCGTCCTTATCACTTGCATAAACCGTGTACGGCCTCTTCGCCCTCGGCTTCACATATGCTTCGGTCTTACCGTCCGCAGCGATGATGCCCGCCTTGGCCCCGGCCTCGATGGCCATGTTGGACATGCTCAGCCTGTCGGAGAGCTCCAGCGCCGAGACAGCTGGCCCCTCGATCTCCATTACCCGGTACAGGGCGCCGTCCACGCCGATCTTTCCGATGAGGTACAGAATGAGGTCCTTGCCGCCTACCCAGGGCAGCAGCTCTCCTTCGAAGATGAACTTCATGGTGGGGGGGACCTTGATCCACGCCTGGCCGGTCATCATGGCAGCAGCCAGATCAGTGCTCCCCACCCCCGTGGCAAAGGCGCCCAGGGCGCCGTAGGTGCATGTGTGGCTGTCGGCGCCTATTATGAGATCTCCGGGAAGCACGAGCCCCTTTTCCGGGAGAAGGGCATGCTCGACCCCCGCCTCTCCCCCGTCGAAGAATTTCTCTATCTCCTGCTGAAGGGCGAAGTCGCGCACATACCTGCACTGGTTGGCCGATGCGATATCCTTGTTGGGCGTGAAGTGGTCGAGCACGAATACGACCTTATCGGCATGGGCGATCTTCTCTACTCCGCTCTGTCTGACCGCCCGGATGGCGATGGGCGCCGTGATGTCGTTCGCCAGGGCCACGTCCACATCCACCTTGATGATGTCTCCCGGCTGGAAGCTCTTCGTCTGCGTATGAGCAGCCAGGATCTTCTCTGCAATAGTCCTGCCCACTGAAATATCTCCTAGAGGTTTGGTGTTTCCGATTGTTTTTTATGCTTGAGGAACTCCATGCGGTTCATGGCGTTCACCAGGGCCTTGGCACATGCCACCAGGATATCCGGGTCAGAGCCCTGTCCCACCGAGATCCTGCCTTTGTCCTGGAGCTCGATGGTCACCTCGCCCTGGGCGTCGGTTCCCCCGGTGATGGCCTTGATCGCGAAGCTCTTAAGCTCCGCATTGAACCCGGTCATGTTGATGATGGTCTTGTAAAGGGCGTCCACCGGCCCGTTGCCGAAGCCGGCATCCTGCACCACCTTGTTGTCTATGGCGAGCTGGACCGTTGCCACGGGTACGGCGAGAGTGCCCGAGCTCACATTGATGTGCTTGAGCACATACTTGTCGGGCACGCGGTAGATCTCTTCCAGCACGATGGCCTCGATATCCTCGTCGAATATCTCCTTCTTCCTGTCCGCTATATCCTTGAAACGCTTAAAGACTTTTTTTATGTCCTTTTCATCCAGACGGTACCCGAGCAGTTCGAGGCGCTTGGCGAGCGCATGCTTTCCCGAGTGCTTCCCCAGGACGAGGTGGCTCATGCCGAGTCCCACGGCCTCGGGGGTCATGATCTCGTAGGTCGAAGGCTCCTTGAGGAAGCCGTCCTGGTGGATGCCCGCCTCGTGGGCGAAGGCATTTGCGCCGACAATGGCCTTGTTCGGCTGCACCGGGATCCCGGTGATATGGGTGACGAGCCTGCTCGTCGGGTATATCTGGGTTGTATCGATCGTGGTCGTGATGTTGTAGAGATCTTTCCTCACGTTGAGGATCATGACCGCCTCTTCGAGGGAGGTGTTCCCCGCGCGCTCCCCGATGCCGTTGATGGTGCACTCGATCTGTCGCGCACCGGCAAGCACGGCCGAGATGGAGTTGGCCGTGGCGAGCCCCAGGTCGTTGTGGCAGTGCACGCTGATCACCGCCTTGCCGATGTCTTTCACCTTCTTCTTCAGATGGCTGATGAGGTTGAAGAACTCCTGGGGGTTGGTGTAACCCACAGTGTCCGGGACATTGATCGTGTTGGCGCCTGCGGCGATAGCCACGCTATAGACATCCGCCAGGAAGTCCCAGTCGGACCGCGTGGCGTCTTCAGCCGAGAACTCGACGCTGTTCGTTAACGACTTGCATAGGGTCACCGCATTCTGAACAGATTTGAGCACCTCGTTCCTGTTCATGCGGAGCTTGTACTTCATGTGGATGTCGGAGGTCGCGATGAAGGTGTGCAGCCCGGGCATCTTCGCGTCCCTGACCGCATCCCAGGCGGTCCTGATGTCTTCATGCCTGGCCCGGCAGAGCCCGATGACGATGGACCTGTCTATCTCCCCGGCTACGGCCTGGACGGCGTCGAAATCACCCGGAGAGGACACGGGGAAACCCGCCTCGATCTTGTCCACACCCAGGATCTCGAGCTGCTTCGCCACAAGGACCTTTTCATGGACATCCATGCTGGCGCCTGGCGACTGCTCGCCGTCGCGGAGCGTCGTATCAAATATGATGATCTTGTCCGGTGAGGCCTTCATGCGTATCTTCCTTCACCTCTTTCTTCTCTTTTCTGGACTGGAAAACATATGCCAGTCCGCTGAAGAGCCCTCCTCCCACAATGAATGCCATGGCAAGCACGAAGAGCATGAGCTGCGGCTCCAGCGCCACCACAACGAGCAGCAGGACCCCTGCCACCAGCAGCTGGAACGGATGCGCCTTGATGTAGCCGATATGCTTGAAGCTCGGGTACGGTATGCTGCTCACCATCAGGAATGACAGGATGTATACCCCGATGAGGATTGCGATAGGGGCCAGCGGCTGTATGGGGATGATGAACTCCGAGATTTCCTCGGTCAGCAGATAGGTGCTGGTCACACCCGCTGCTGCCATGGGGATGGGAAGCCCGGTGAAATGGGTCATGGAGCCTGATGTGTCCACATTGAACCTGGCAAGCCTCAAAGCACCGCAGGCGACATAGAGGAACGTCGCTATGAAACCGAGCCTGCCGAATGCATTGAGCTGCCAGAGATATATCATCATGGCGGGTGCCACACCGAATGCCACCAGGTCCGAGAGCGAGTCGTACTGCTTGCCGAACTCGGAGGTCGTCCCGGTCATCCGGGCAACCCTGCCGTCGAGGCCGTCGATGAACCCGGCGATGAGGATGAGGATGGAAGCCCAGTGAAAGTCCTTCTTCAGGGAGAACATGATGGAGTAGAACCCGCAGAACAGGCTCATGGTGGTGATGAAATTCGGCAGGAAAGGCACCGCCCTCTTTCTTTTTTCCACGTCAGCCACGTCACGTCTTCTTCTCAAAGGCCTCATACGGACCTCCTTCCGATCACGCTGGATCCGGCATGAACCATCTGCCCTTTCTCACAGGTTGCGGTATATCCCTTGGGGAGATAACATTCAAGCAGAGATCCGAACCTGATGAGCCCGATCTTGGCGCCCTGCTCTACCTTTGCTCCCGGTGTGAGCCAGCATATGATCCTGCGGGCTATGAGCCCTGCCACCTGATCGACCCTGAATATGCCGCTGTCGGTGGCGATGTAGGTGATCATCCGCTCGTTCGCCTCCGTCTTCTTGCCGAGACTGGCAACGCGGAACGCACCGGGTTTGTAGAGCACATCGAGGACCGTGCCGGTCACGGGCGCACGGTTCACGTGCACGCTGAAGACCGACATGAAGACGGCCACCTTGGTGCACGGCCCCACCCTGCTCTCCTCGGTCCGGGAGACTTCGATCACCTTGCCGTCTGCAGGCGAGACCACGAGCCCCTCTCCCGAAGGTATCCGCCGGTCAGGGTCCCGGAAGAACCAGGTGACGAACAACACGGGGATGAGGCCGATCACACGCAGCACAAGACCGCCGGTCAGGAAGAACAGCCCGAAAACGGCTGTGGCTGCAGCTATGAATGGGAACCCTTCTCTGCGGATCTTCATGCCATCAGTTGATTTTCTTATCGACCTTCTTGTCCTTGGCTATCCAGGGCATCATGGACCGGAGCTGTTTTCCGATCTTCTCGATAAGGTGCTCCTCGCCTTTCCTGGTGAGTGCATTGAAGCCGGGCCTGCCGGCCATGTTCTCCAGGATCCACTCCTTGGCGAAGCTGCCGTCCTGGATGTCGGTGAGGATCTTCTTCATCCTCTTCTTCACTTCCTCGTCCACGATGACAGGGCCCCTGGTGATGTCGCCGTACTGGGCAGTGTTGCTGATGGAGTAACGCATGTTGGATATGCCGCCTTCATAGATGAGGTCCACAATGAGCTTGAGCTCGTGCAGGCACTCGAAGTAGGCCATCTCCGGGGCATAGCCGGCTTCCACCAGCGTCTCGAAACCGGCCTGAATCAAGGCCGTCGTGCCTCCGCAGAGGACAGCCTGCTCGCCGAACAGGTCGGTTTCGGTCTCTTCCTTGAAACTTGTCTCCAGTATCCCTGCCTTGCCGCCACCTATGGCGCGCGCATACGACAGAGCGAGCTTCTTGGTATCACCCGTGGGGTCGGCATGGATCGCGATGAGCATGGGCACCCCTCTGCCTTGGGTGTATTCGTAGCGCACCATGTGCCCCGGGGACTTGGGTGCCACCATGAAGCAGCTCACGCCTTCTGACGGCGTGATCTGGCCGAAATGGATATTAAAGCCGTGGGCGAAGACGAGGTACTTGCCCTTTTTCATGTGGGGCGCGATCTCGGTTCGATAGAGGGCCGCCTGGAGCTCGTCAGGGATGAGCATCATCACGACATCGGCCCATTTGGCTGCATCGGAGGGCGTCATGACCTTGAGCCCGGCCTTCTTGACCTTTGCAGCGGAAGGGCTTCCCTCCCTCAGACCGACGACAACATTCACACCGGAATCATTCAGGTTGTTGGAATGGGCAAATCCCTGGGAGCCGTAGCCCATGATTGCCACCTTCTTGGACTTGATCAGTTTGAGATCGGCGTCCTTGTCGTAATACACCTTCATTGATCACTCCTCCTCTTTGCCTGCATTTCTCTTTCCATCACCACGGTCCCTGTGCGCACATAATCGATAATGCCCGCAGGACTCAAGAGATCGATGAATGCCTTGAGCTTGTCCTGGTCGCCGGTCAGCGCTAGCATGAAGGAAGTATGGGATACATCCAGCACCTTGGCCCGGAAGATGTCGGCAATGCGGAACACCTCCGCCCTGGTCTCCTCTTTCGCCTTGACCTTGATGAGGATCATCTCCCGCTCGACATAGTCCTTGTCCATGAAATCCACCACCTTGATGACATTGACGAGCTTGTTGAGCTGCTTCTTGATCTGTTCGAGCACCTGCTCGTTGCCTGAAGTGGTTATGACCATCTTCGACTTGGTCGGATCGAGGGTGGGAGCCACCGAGAGCGACTCGATGTTGAACCCCCTGCCCGAGAACAGCCCCACGACGCGGGAAAGTACACCGGCCTGATTGTCCACGAGTATAGCTATGGCGTGCCTCATGAATTACCTCATACCAGAAGCATGTTGTTTATGGGTGCCCCTGCCGGCACCATGGGGTAGACGTCTTCCTCGGGCTCCACACGGAAGTCCACAAAGACCGGTCCCTTGATGGAAAGCGCCTCTCGTATGGCATTTTCGACATCGGCCTGGTTTTCCACACGGATGCCTTTTGCCCCGTACGCCTCGGCCAGCTTGACGAAATCGGGTGACACGGCCATGGACGTATGGGAGTACCTTCCCTTGTAGAAGAGCGACTGCCACTGCCTGACCATGCCCAGAAATCCGTTGTTGATGATCATGACCTTCACCGGAAGACCGTACTGGACCGCAGTAGCAAGCTCCTGGATATTCATCTGTATGGAGCCGTCACCTGCGATGTCTATAACGCACCTGCCGGGAAAGGCCACCTGGGCGCCGATGGCTGCAGGAAATCCGTAGCCCATGGTGCCCAGTCCGCCCGAGGTGAGAAAATGCCTGGGTTTCCTGAACTTGAAGAACTGGGCGGTCCACATCTGGTTCTGGCCCACCTCCGTGGAGATGATGGTGTCTTCGGGGGCAAGCTCGTTGATCTTCTCGATGACATATTGGGGCTTGAGGCCCGGGCCCTGCTCGTATCGGAGAGGCTGGTCGCGCTTCCACCGGTCTATAAGTTCGTTCCAGGAACCTATGTGGTGCTTCAATTCATGGGTGTCATGGTGCTTGTCCTTGATTTCTTCGAGCATGTCCGCCAGGACGACCTTGCAATCGCCCACCACGGGGAGATCCACGCGGACGTTCTTGCTGATGGAAGTGGGGTCGATGTCGATATGGATGATCTTCGCCTTGGGAGCAAATTCATCGATTTTTCCGGTCACCCTGTCG
>DATKLV010000038.1:0-8686 GCA_035542255.1 Desulfomonilia bacterium
CTAGTGGGTCAAGATCTTGCTGAGGAATAGTTTAGTGCGTTCATGCCGTGCCTCGGTGAAGAATTTTTCAGGCGGTGCGCTCTCGATGAGCTGGCCCTCGTCCATGAAGATTACACGGTGCGCCACCTCCCGGGCAAAGCCCATCTCGTGGGTGACAACAATCATGGTCATACCTTCACGGGCCAGTGTCTTCATGACATCGAGCACTTCATTGATCATTTCCGGGTCCAAGGCCGAAGTGGGCTCGTCAAAGAGCATTATTTTCGGCCGCATGGCAAGGCCTCGGGCTATGGCCACACGCTGCTGCTGGCCGCCTGAGAGCTGGTCGGGGTAGGAGTTGGCTTTCTCCGCGATGCCCACCTTCTTGAGCAGATCGTGAGCATGGGCCTCGGCCTCTTCCCTTTTCTGCTTACGAACATGAATAGGCGCCAGGGTGATGTTCTGTAGGGCGGTCATATGAGGATAGAGATTGAACTGCTGAAATACGAATCCGATCTCTTCCCGCAGGCGACGAAGATTGATTTTAGAATCGTGGATGGGCATGTTGTCGACATAGATCTCACCCTGCTGTATGGGCTCGAGCTTGTTGATACACCGTATCAGCGTGCTCTTGCCCGATCCGCTGGGGCCGCAGATCACAACGACCTCGCCTGCATCCACGTGAAAATCCACGTCATTGAGGACATGAAGATCGCCGAACCACTTGTTGACCTTCTTGAAGGTGATCATACCTTACTGAAATAAGACATGATGTGCTCTTTATGTCAAGCAATAAGCCTGTGAGCCGGATCGAAATCATATGACAGCGAGTTTAAAGTAGTTCTTTTCAACCCCAAAAATATTCCTTTCAGTCTTGACATGAACAACAAACGACTTATTTATACGTTCGCGATATCCCGTTTCGCTATAGAGTGCATCAGATGCAGGAGGTAATATCGTATGAAACACCCAGTCCGGTTATGTTCCATCGTCTTGATCATGCTTTACTCATCTCAGTCCGGGGCTGTCGTGATCGGCATGAAAAATGACACACTGCATGATTCACTAAATCATTACTGGAATTACGATAATAACTGCAGGACGTTTGTTTCCGCAATGCTATGTCATGAGAGCCTCTTTCATAAGGGGCAATATCCTTCCCATGCGCTGCCGCCGTCACTCATGTTTTTATGGGGTATGAGTTTCATGGGTATCGGAGAGTTATGGAAAAGGGGCTTCAGATGAAGTGAAACATCTCGCTGTCTTATTGCGCAGAGTAAATGGATCATCACTATATAATCCTTACTGAAAGGCAGTAAAGAGTTGCTCTGCGATTCGTGAGCCCGTAACAGACAGAATCGAAAAGATCCACGGCCGGGAGCGGCATCGATGGAAAAGGTAAGGACAACCAAGGATCGGATAAAGAGAGAATTGGCCGATGCACAGCTGAAAATCGCTGAGCTTGAGAGTTTGGCCTCATCCGCAACAAAACAAGCAGATGAGACCCTACAAGGTTCCGGGCTGAGATATGAACGGTTTTTCTGGCAGCCTCGGATGAGATTCTCATCATCGATGCAGACAGCGGCAGGATACTCGATGTCAATCCAGCCCTGACCTCCATGCTGGGTATTCACGGAATAAGTTCGTGGGCAAGAAGCTCTGGGACATCGAGCCGTTCAATATCATCGAGGAAAGCAAGATCTCGTTTGGGAAGCTCATCGGCGAAGGATATGTAAGGCATGAAGAATTGCAGCTTCGCACAAAGGACGGCCGATCGATCCATACGGAGTTCATCAGTAATGTGTATAAGATCGACAGCAGGATGGTCATCCACTGTCATTTCCGCGACTTCACCGAGCAGAAGCTTGAAAGGGAAGAGTTGCACAGGAGGACGGAAGAGCTCGACACGTTCTTCAATATCATTACTGACCTGCTGTGCATTGCAGGCACTGACGGATATTTTAAAAGATTGAACCCGGCCTGGGAGGTTAAGCTGGGTTTGTCCCGTGAAGAGACTCTTTCCCGGCCTTTTTTTGATTTCATCCACCCGGATGATATCCGGAAAACAAGAGAGGCGGTTGCAATCCTTTCCGAACAGCAGGAGGTTGCCCATTTCATCAACCGGTACCGCCGCAAGGACGGGGTGTACTGCTGGCTGGAATGGCGTGCAACTCCGGCAGGCGATGTCATCTATGCTGCTGCACGAGACATAACCGAGAGAATGCTCATTGAAGAAAAAAGCAGGATGCTGGCCTCCATAGTGGAGTCAACCGACGATGCCATCATTGGCCTGACACCCGATGGTATCGTAACCGGCTGGAACAGAGGGGCTGAAATTATCTACGGCTACTCAGTCAGCGAGATGATCGGCAAGCCGATATCGACGATCGTCCCTCATGGACAAGAAGATGATGCTCGGCATTTCCTCGAAAGAGTCAGGAGGGGAGAAGACCTGGAACACTCTGAAACCCTGCGCAGGAGGAAAGACGGGAAAATAATCCACGCATCTATAACCGTTACACCGATTCGGAATGACATGGGAGATATGGCGGGTGCTGTTGCCATCGAGCGGGATATTACGGAGCTTAAACAGACCGAGCTGTCACTCAGGGAAGCGGTAAAGAGGTATCACACCCTTTTTGAAGTTGCCAATGACGCCATATTCATTGTGGACAGAGATCGATTTTTTGATTGCAACCAGATGGCGCTGAAGATGTTCGGATGCAGGACTAAAGATGACATCATCTCTCATACACCATTGGAATTCAGCCCGCCACAGCAGCCTGGCGGCGTGGATTCGAAGGAAATCATCTCGGGATACATCAGTGCCGCCTATGCGGGAACGCCCCAGGGCTTTTACTGGAGATACCTCAGGAAGGACAAGACATATTTCGACTCCGAGGTATCCTTAAACCGCATCGAGCTGGGAGACCAGTTTTATATCCAGGTAATGGTGAGAGATATCACCGAGCAGAAACTAGCGGAACAGGAAATACGTGAGAACGAAGAAAGGTATCGCATCACGCTTGAAAGCATTCCCGATGCCGTGAGTATCCAGGCGATTCGTGGCGGACGGTATCTCTATGTCAATGAGGCCTTTCCCCGGATCACAGGATACTCGCGCGACGAAGTCATCGGCAGGACGCCTGCGGACCTGAAGCTGCCCGCCGTCCCCGGAGAACAGGACCCTTTTATCAGATGCATCGTAGACGTGACCGGATGCGAGAGACTCGAGCTGAAGTACCGGATGAAAGACGGGTCGATCCTTGATATGCTTACATCCTTTACACCGGTTCACTACAAGGGGGAAGACTGCGCAGTTCTGGTCATGAAGGATATCACCCCTCTCAAGGAGTATGAAGAAGAAAAGAAGAGGCTTGAGACCCAGGTTGCCCAATCGCAGAAGATAGAAGCCCTGGGAACCCTGGCCGGCGGTATCGCACATGATTTAAACAATGTCCTCACAGCCATTATAGGATACTCGGAACTGGCGGTCATGAATGCCTCATCCCCTGAGAAGGTGAAGAAGTATGTGAACGATGCGATCAAGTCCGGCAGGCGTGCAAAGGATCTTGTGAGTCAGATCCTTGCCTTCAGCAGGCGAGCCGAAAGGAAATATTCTCCCATAACACTCTACTATGCCGTCCAGGATTCGCTCGACATGCTCCGCTCGATGATACCGTCATCCATTGAGATCAGGCATAGCCTTGTTGCACGCGGCAAGGTCATGGCCGACCCTGCACAGATGAACCAGATGATGATGAATCTTGCCATCAATGCAGCCCATGCCATGGGCAAGGATGGCGGCGTGCTCGATGTGAGCCTGAAGAAAGAGAACCTCGATGAAACTGCCGCACAAAACGTAGGCCTGCCAAAGGGATCGTATCTGAAGCTCACGGTAAGCGATACCGGCAGCGGCATGACGCCTAGCGTCATGGCAAGGATGTATGAACCTTATTTCACCACGAACAAGAAAGGCGGCAGCACCGGCATGGGATTATCGATCGTTCATGGAATAGTTAAGAGACACATGGGTGCCATCACCTGCCGGAGCGATATCGGGAAAGGCACGGTATTCGAAATCTATCTGCCGGAGGTCGTAGCCCCGGCGGGCGGTGCAAAGGCCTACAATGGCGAAAAAGCATTGCAGGCGGGAAACGAGAGGATACTCTTTGTGGATGATGAACCGGATATCGCAGCATTGGCGAAGGCTATGCTGGAAGACCTGGGCTGCCGGGTTACGGCGAAGACCAGCAGCATGGAAGCCCTGGAGCTCTTCAAGAAAGATCCCGACAAATTCGACCTGGTGATCACCGACATGACCATGCCGGGAATGACGGGCGACAGGCTTGCCCAAAAGATACTGGAGGTCAAAGCGGATATGCCCGTGATCATGTGTACCGGGTACAGTGAATACATCACGGAAAAGAGGGCCAAGAGCATCGGCATCCGTGAGTATATGATGAAACCGCTTGAAATGGAAAAACTCGTGAGAATCATACGGAAGGTCCTGGGTGAACATCAGGCCATCAACTAATCCTGTTCAACCCCATTTGGGGTGTAACGTTTTGATTATAGATATTAATAGGAGGGGAGGTGTCATTATGGACTATACTATAATCTTGAATCGGTCTTTTGGTGGTATTATGATGGTACGGATTATCCCATGATCAATGGACTGATTTGAGGACATCAACAGTTCTTAAGACAGGACTTAAAGGAATATAGCAGGAACTATAGTATGAGATCCATTAGGGGATCAGCATGGAAGAAACGCTGAGGAAGTCCGGAATAACAATTATCGGCGAGGTACCCTGGGGAACGCACTTCTGTCAGTTTTACCAGACAAAGGAGGACCTGATCGATATCCTTGTACCCTACTTCAAGGCCGGTATCGAGAATAACGAGTTCTGCATGTGGGTCACCTCCATGCCGATGACCCATGACGAGGCATTGGAGGAGCTGAGAAAGGCCGTGCCCGATATCGATCATTACCTCGAGAAGGGTCAGATCGAGATCCTTCCGCATACAGACTGGTACCTCAAAGGAGGCGGCTTTGATTCCCAGAGGGTATTGAACTCCTGGATAGAAAAACTCGAATATGCTTTTGCACGCGGTTATGAAGGGCTGCGCCTCACCGGCAACACCTTCTGGCTCGAGGACAAAGACTGGCAGGGCTTCGTGGCCTATGAAGAAGAGATAGAGAGGGTAATAGGGAAATACCGCATGATCGCCATGTGCACCTACTCCCTCAACAGGTGCGGCGCCGCCGAGGTCATCGATGTGGTCAACAACCATGAATTCGCACTGATAAAAAGAGACGGCAACTGGAGCCGGATAGAAGATTCCGGGCACAGAAGGAACAAAGATGCCCTGCGGGAGAGCCAGGCGCTCATGCGTGCGGTTATGGATGGGAGCCCGGATCTCATATACATGAAGGACATCGATGGCAAAGTCCTGATGGCCAATCCTGCGGCATTGAGGGCAATCGGAAAACCGGCCGAACAGGTCATAGGCAGGAGAAGTGAGGATATCCACGATAATCCTGAGGTGGGGCGGGCCATCATGGATAACGACAGGCGCGTAATGGCGTCCGGAATAACCGAAGAGATCGAGGAGATGGGATCGGGCGGACGCATCTACCTTTCCACCAAGACACCGTACCGCGATTCATCGGGAAATATTGCGGGTATTATAGGAATATCCCACGACATCACCGAGCGGATCAGGAGGGAAGAGCAGCTTAGCAAGCTCAACCGGACCCTCAAGGCACTGAGCGACAGCAGCAAGGCCATGATGCGCGCCTCAAGCGAGTCCAAGTTCCTTGACGAGATATGCAGGATAATAGTGGAAGACTGCGGTTACTCCATGGTGTGGATAGGCTTTGCTGAAGATGACGAAAACAAGACTGTCCGCCCTGTGGCACATGCGGGCTTCGATGAAGGGTATATCGAGAGGCTTAACATCACCTGGGCCGATACCGAGCGCGGCAGGGGCCCCACGGGAACCGCCATCAGGACTGGGAAGCCCCACGGGTGCAGGAATATGATGACCGACCCTCAGTTCGCCCCGTGGCGTGAAGAGGCGTTGAAACGGGGATATGCATCATCCCTCGTCCTCCCGATCATGGCGGGGAACATGGCCATGGGAGCCATAACCATTTACGCAAAGGTGCCGGATCCGTTCACCGGGGAAGAGATATCCCTGCTCACCGAGCTGGCCAACGACCTTGCATACGGCATCGCGGTCATCAGGCTCAATGATGCACATGAGAAAGCGGTAGATGAGGTTCGCAGGCATCGGGACCACCTCCAGGAGCTTGTTGAGGAAAGGGCCTTTGAGCTGGAGGAGAAGTATGCGCAGCTCGAAGAGGAGATCCTTGAACGAAGGCACACCGAGAAAATGCTCGAGATATCATTGGCTGAGATAGCCGATCTCTACAACAACGCGCCATGCGGCTACCATTCACTGGATGCAGCTGGTGTCTATATCCGCATCAATGACACGGAACTCCAGTGGCTCGGGTATACGCGAGAAGAGGTGATCGGAAAAATGAAGTTCTCCGATGTTATCTCCCCGGCGAGCCTGGACACCTTTAATAAGAGCTTTCCCCGCTTAAAGGCGCAGGGGTGGATCAGCGATCTTGAGTTCGATATGGTACGTAAAGACGGCACCGTTATACAGGTGCTCCTCAATGCCACTGCCGTTAAGGATAGTGACGGCGATTATTTAAGAAGCCGGTCGACGCTCTTTGACATCACCGGGCGGAAGAAGACCGAGGAGGCTCTGCGACTGGCGAATGCATACAACAGGAGCCTGATCGAAGCGAGTCTCGACCCTTTAGTGACAATCGATACACTCGGCAGGATCACGGATGTGAACATAGCTACGGAAAAGGTGACCGGATGTTCCCGCGAAGAACTCATCGGCACCGATTTCTCCAATTACTTCACAAAACCTGATCAAGCAAGCGCAGGATATCAGAGGGTATTCAGCGAAGGGTCGGTCAAGCACTACCCCCTGGAGATCCTGCACCGCAACGGGCAGGTGACTCCTGTTCTGTACAATGCAGCTGTTTACCACGACGAAACAGGCAACGTTATCGGCGTGTTTGCAGCGGCACGCGACATGACCGAGCACAAGCTGATGGAGGAGGAGATCAGGAATGCTGCATATGACTGGCAGGCTACCTTTGACTCCATAAAAGATCAGATCATGATTCTTGACAAGGAATTCAGGATCGATCGTGTGAATGCAGCCACTGCGGATTTCTTTAACCTTTCCCCCTCCGGTATACTGAATAACCATTGCTACAGCTTGATGCACGGTGAAGTGAGACCCATTGACGGGTGTCCTCTTGCTGAAATGCTGAAGACGAAGAAGCATGAAGAGACCGAGGTTTACGACAATGAGAGGGACAGGTGGTTCATTGCATCGGTGGACCCTGTTTTCAATGGTAAAGGAGACATAGTACGAGTAGTCCACACGGTGAGGGACATCACCGAACGCAAGCGGGTGGAAGAAGAGAAGAAAAGGCTCGAGATTCAGCTCATACAGGCCCAGAAGATAGAAGCCCTCGGGAAACTCTCGGGAGGGGTGGCGCATGATTTCAACAACGTGCTCCAGCCTATCCTCATCAATTCCGAGCTCATCGCGGACATGCTCCCCCAGGGGACCCAGATGAGGGAATACCTGGACCAGATCATTGATGCCGCACAGCTCGGGAAGAATCTCATCAGGCAGATCAAGCTTTTCGGAACCAAGAAGGAAGGATTTTACAATCCAATCGCCATCGGCCCGGTCGTTCAGGATGCCCTGACATTCTTCAAGCGGACGCTCCCCGGCGGCATAAAATACCAGCAATCGATTGCATCAAAGAATAGCCTTGTGCAGGCGGATCCCACACAGGTCTACCAGCTGATACTCAACCTCTGCACCAATGCCGTGCAGGCCATGAAGTCGGACAAGGGAACGCTCAGCGTTTCCCTCAAGGAAACAAAGATCGTAAAAGGTGTTTCGGCCTTTGTCGCGGACCTCAAACCGGGATGGTACATGAAGCTCACTGTCCGTGACACCGGATACGGTATCAGCCCCGATATTCAGGAGAAGATATTCGACCCGTTCTTTACCACCAGAAAGTCGGGCAAGGGCACCGGGCTGGGTCTGGCCGTGGTCCATGAAGTGGTAAAGAATGTAGGCGGGTCCATACTCCTTCACAGTGAGGTCGGGAAGGGGACCCAGTTCAACATCTTTCTCCCCGTGTATGATGGTGACCGTTTGCAATCACCTGTACCGGATCAGGGACGTATTCAACAAGGTCAGGGTGAAAAGCATATCCTGCTGGTTGACGACAATGCCTCTGACCTGCAGAGTGTCCGGCAGTTGCTCGTGCATCTCGGTCATAGCGTGGCTTCAACCTCCGACCCTCAGGAAGCGCTCAATATCTTCAGGAGGGATCCTGATAAATTCGATATGATCATAACCGACCAGGTCATGCCGAGGATGAAGGGACACGAGCTGGCGATAAAAGCGCGCAGGATCAGGGAGGATATCCCGATTATTCTCTGCTCCGGGTCCGAAGAGGCCCTCCGTGTGTTGCAGGACAAGAAGACTGATGTGCATGCTTATATGCTGAAGCCGTTTACAAGGTCCGAACTTGAAAACGCCATTGCACAGGTGAGCACTTAAACTAAAAACATCACCCCCT
>DATKLV010000039.1:0-10725 GCA_035542255.1 Desulfomonilia bacterium
GGAGGCCAAGCAAAACTTCCATTTCGAAAGGCTCGTGGAGTATTGCGTTGCCCTGGCCAATGAAGGCGGGGGCAAGATCATCTTTGGCGTAACGGACAAAAGACCCCGCAGTATTGTCGGCACTGCCGCTTTTGCCGAGCCGGGGCGTACCGAGGCAGGCTTGTATGACCGATTATCCCACCGCATTCCGGTTGAGGAAATCATGACCCAAGAAGGACGGGTTCTGGTCGTGCATGTACCGTCGCGACTGCCCGGGACTGCCTGGCAGATTAATGGCCGCTACCTCAAGCGGGCGGGGGATGACCTGGCTGCCCTGACCTCTCACGAGCTGAGAGCAATCTTTGAGGAAACCGGTCCGGATTTCTCTGCTGAAATCTGTTCCGGCGCTGTCTTGAATGATTTGTCTCCGGATGCAATAGACCTGTTCCGAGACCGTTGGGCAAGGAAAACCCGCGATGACCGCAAAGCGGCATGGACGGACAGTGAAACCCTTTCCAATGCCGAACTGGTGGTGGACGGTCGGATTACGTATGCCGGTCTTATCCTTTTCGGCATTCGTGCTGCCTTGGGCCGCCATCTCGCTCAGGCGGAATTCGTTTTCGAGTACCGTTCTTCCGAGGCTTCCGGTCCAGCTGCTGATCGGGAGGAATTTCGTGAAGGATTTTTCCTCTGGCAAGATAAGCTCTGGAGCAAGATCAACCTTCGAAACGACATACAGAGCCACCAGGATGGCTTGTTCCGGGTCGATCTTCCAACGTTTGACGAGGTCCCGGTCCGAGAGGCTGTGCTGAACGCTCTGGCGCATCGCGACTACCGTCTCGGGGGGTCGGTCTTTATCCGCCAGTATGCCCACCGCCTGGAGGTGGTGAGCCCGGGCGGGTTCCCGGTAGGCATCACGCCCGACAACATCCTAGACCAGCAGAACCCGAGGAACAGGCGCCTGGCTGAGGCCTTAGCGAAGTGCGGGCTCATCGAACGCTCAGGCCAGGGAATGAACCTGATCTTCGAGAGCGCAATCCGGCAGGGCAAGCCCCTCCCCAGCTTCTCAGGGACATCACAGCATGAGGTTCGATTGACTCTGGAAGGTACTGTGAAGAGCCCCGCCTTTGTTAGGTTCATGGAGCGCCTTGGTGACCAGGCGCTAAGGTCCTTTTCCACTTATGACTTCCTTGCGTTGGATTATATCCACCGTGAGCAGACACTTCCCGATTATCTAAAGGCCAGGCTCCCGGGCCTCATCGATGCTGGGGCTGTTGAATCGGTGGGCCGGGGCAAAGGCACCCGTTATCTTCTATGTCAGCGCCTTTATTCGGCCTTGGGTGCTAAAGGGGTTTATACTAGGAAGAGAGGATTAGACCGTGAGACTAATAAAGCCTTGCTTGAAAAACATCTCCGTACACAGGGCAATGAAGGATCACCTCTTTCAGAACTTCGGCAGGTTTTACCGTCCGAGTCGGAAAGTAGCGTGCAGCGTCTCTTGAATGAATTGCGGGAGGAAGGGCGTGTTAATCTCCAGGGGAAAAGGCGTTGGGCCAGGTGGGTTCCTGTCGGTTCTAAGGCCCAAAACAATGGTCATTCTTTTAATCCTCAGAGGGATGAAACTGATAATTAAAAGATAATCAATGGATTATATACGTCAAATAGTAAAGATTCGGGCTTTAGAATGGGCCTTAGAGGTTCTTTAGCTTGTCGGGTCTGTTTGGGTTGACGAAGGAATCCCAACAAAAACCATTGGGTTTCGCTGTTGCTCAACCTAATCTACATCTTTCCATATGAGTTATAGGGGGATCTGAACCATGGAACGAGACTTTCCGGAAAGCGATTGGGAAAAACTCCGTGCATGGCAGGGTGATTTGCTAGAGATATCGTGCGGGCGCATCCTTGAAAAGATTACGGTGCTTATAGCAGAGCGAAAAGGTGGCAATCATGATTGCTATCTCAAACTGTGGGATCTCATGAGACATGAAGACAAAGAGCTATCGGACATGTTCGACGATCTCAAGCGCAGCAATGCCATCCTTAAATTGGCGCTGATGAGACGTAACAGTGTTATTCCCGACGAAAGATTTGAGGAATTTAGCGATAAAATCAAATTCCTTGTGGATGCAATCAATGAGTGATGCCCCGGCAGACAGGGGGAAAGGAAGAATCATGTCAAAGATCAACAAATCTGAAAAGGTGCCAAATGGGCTGCAAGAAGTATTTGCCGCAATAACTTCCTTGAGTGATGATTTCTGCAGCAGGTTTCTCAATGACGAATATGCGGGGCTCATTCGATCGGCCACGGCGGCTCTCTGCCGCATGAGGCCGTCTCCCCTTGTGCGGGGCAAGGCGAACATTTGGGCGTGCGGGATTACCCATGCAATAGGAGCAGTCAATTTTCTTTATGACCCGACTCAAAAACCCTTTCTGGACGCATCGGTATTATATGAGGCATACGGGGTGAAAGAGAGTACCGGTCAGGCAAAATCAAGGCTGGTGCGCGATATTCTGGATATGTCGCATTTCGACCCTGATTGGTGTTTGCTAGGCCTCTTGGATCAGAACCCAAGCGCATGGTTGATAAAGGTAGATGGATTTATTGTGGATGCCAGGTCCATGCCGAGGGAGGTGCAGGAGATTGCCTATCAAAAGGGGCTGATCCCGTATATTCCTGATGAGGCGGCTGAGAATGCATAAGAGGATGATGACATTATGAAAATTTGTGTAAAACATATGTAGACCACCTTCAAGGCCAGGCTGGGCCTGGCTGGTGTGAGGTTCAAATCCTCCCCCCGCTACCAGTTGATTCGCAGACTCATAACCTTCGCTTAGACAATAGACATTTCAGTTTAAACCAAGCTTGACGCATTGCGGTCTCAGCCATACTATGGTAATAGAGTTATCATTGATACGCATGCTGTTTTTGTTTGACTGATGCTTGTTGGCCGCCACATCGAGTAAAATCCTTCTAGAAACATCTGCCACGCTCCATCCCATAGGGAAAGACGGCCCCGCAATATCCCGTGAAGTACATGTCTTCGTGTATGAGAAACAGGAAGGGAATAAGAAAGGTCCTGTTGATACTTTCCAGAGTGCACTTGTTAAAGAATGAAAGGGGGAAATTTTTATGACAATGAAGAAAAGTGTTGAAGGGCAAAGGCCAAGCAGGGGAAAGAGGCGGAACTACGGATGGGTGCCGGATATACCGGACCAGCGGGATTATCTCCTCAGCGCAGTGCTCCGCATACCTGCCAGGTTGCCTGTATCAGTAGATCTGCGGCCTCTTTGTTCCAAGGTGGAAGACCAGGGCAATCTGGGCAGCTGTACGGCAAATGCCCTTGCCGGGGCTCTGGAATTTCTTGAAAGGAAGGATAAGGTCGCCTTCGAGGATTTCAGCAGGCTGTTCATCTATTATAATGAGCGGAAAATCGAACATACAGTCGAATCCGACTCCGGCGCCATGATCCGTGACGGTATCAAGACCCTCGCCAAACAAGGTGCCTGTTCGGAAAAGAAATGGCCTTATGTGGCAGCAAAATTCACCGTGAAGCCGAGTGCTGCGTGTTACAAAGAGGCTTTGCAGCATCAGATCACCTCTTATCATCGCATCATCACCGTAGATGAAATGCGTGCATGCCTTGTCGAAGGTTACCCGTTTGTCTTTGGATTTTCGGTATATGAAAGCTTTGAATCACAGACAGTGGCTAAAACCGGCGTAGTGTCTATGCCGAAACCCGGCGAGCAGAATCTTGGCGGGCATGCGGTGCTCGCTGTCGGATACGATGATTCCAAGAAGCGCTTTATTGTGAGAAACTCCTGGGGAAACAAGTGGGGAATAAAGGGTTATTTTACCATGCCGTACAGATACCTGGCAGATCGGAATCTGTCAGATGATTTCTGGACAATCCGCAGAGGCAAGATGATGCTTTAAAGATGAACATGTTGAATAGGAAAGGATGGTCTCCTGTGCATAATTCCATTCATCGATAAATGCTCATGCCCTATGTCAAAGCGGTCAATCATGCAGGCATTGAATCGGATTTCTTAAAGCTCTTAGCCCCCTTCTATCCGACACCCTGCACAGGAGACGTGAACCTTATACGCGCAGAAATACCAAAAATCAACTGTGAAAATATTACATATGCCAGCATTGCAAGTGAATTTAAGAAGAGACCTCAGGGTAAAAATAGTGGCAGTGGATAGTGATTAGTGCTGAGTTAAAGGAAATGGAGAGGCCTTTCAAAATTAAAGGGGAGCCAATTGCAAAACTCGATAAAAATTGTCACCCCGGCGAAAGCCGGGGTCCTGACTACCTGAAAAAACCGGATTCCGGTTTCGCCGGAATGACAATCTGTGAGTTTTGCAATTACCTCAGGGAGTTTATTTTTTTACCATGAACTATCCACTATCCACTCACCACTCTATATTTAACCGATATCCCGATGATATTCCTGCAAAGATCTGACGGTCCCTTTCCCTTTGCGGTAGGCGGCTATGCCCTTGGCCGCTGCAATGGCGGCCGAGAGCGTGGTTATGTAGGGGACCTTGTAGGTTATGGCGGCCTTGCGTATGTAGGAATCGTCGTGTTTTGAGAGCTTGCCGCTCGGGGTATTGATGATAAGGTCATACTCATGGTTCTTCACGCCGTCGATGATATTGGGCCTGCCTTCGTGAAGCTTGAGCACCATCTCCGAAGGGATGTTGTTTTCTTTGAGGAATGCATGGGTATGCCGGGTGGACTTGATCTTGAAGCCCAGTTCGTTGAAGACCCTTGCCACTTCAAGCACTGCCGGACGCTCACGCCTGGATACGGTCAGGAGCACCGTACCCTCCTTGGGCAGGTACTGGGAGGCCGCCTCCGATGCCTTGTAAAACGCAAGGCCGAATGTTTCTGCCATGCCGAGCACCTCGCCTGTGGAGCGCATCTCCGGGCCCAACAGAGGATCGACCTCGGGGAACATGTTGAAGGGAAACACCGCCTCCTTCACACCGAAGTGCTTTATGTTCCTCGGCTTCAGGTCGAAATCGGAAAGCTTCTTGCCCATGATGATCTGGGTTGCGATCCTGGCCATGGAGATGTTACACACCTTGGAGACCAGGGGAACGGTCTGTGATGCCCTGGGGTTCGCCTCTAACACATAGACCGTATCCTTGTGGATGGCGTACTGCATATTCATCAGGCCCACCACGCCGAGCTCGATGGCGATGCGCTTGGTGTACTCGGTTATGGTGTCCAGGTGCCTGGGTGATATGCTGATGGGCGGGATCACGCATGCCGAATCGCCTGAATGTACCCCTGTCTGCTCGATATGCTCCATGACTGCGGGAACATAGGCATCCAGCCCGTCGGAAATGGCATCCGCTTCTGCCTCGACGGCATTATCCAGGAACTTGTCAATGAGGATGGGCCTCTCGGGTGTCACATCGACTGCTGCACGCACATATTCCCTGAGCATGTCCTCGTCATGCACCACCTCCATGCCCATGCCGCCAAGGACGTAAGAAGGCCGCACCATGAGAGGGTAGCCGATGCGGTCAGCCACCGAAAGGGCCTCATTGAGGGTGCCGGCCATGCCGTATTCGGGCATGGGGATGCCCAGCTTGTCCATCATCCTGCCGAAGCGCTCCCTGTCCTCGACCAGATCGATGGTATGGGGCGTAGTTCCCAGTATCTTAACCCCGGCCTTTTCCAGCTCGCCGGCGATGTTCAGCGGGGTCTGACCGCCGAACTGGCAGATCACGCCCGCTGGTTTTTCCTTCTGGTAGATGCTCAGGACCTCTTCAACCGTCAAGGGTTCGAAGTAGAGCTTGTTGGAAGTATCGTAGTCGGTGGAAACAGTCTCGGGGTTGCAGTTTACCATGATTGACTCATAGCCCATATCCTTGATGGCGAAGGCCGCATGGACGCAGCAGTAATCGAACTCGATGCCCTGGCCGATACGATTGGGGCCGCCGCCCAGGACCATGATCTTGGGATTTTCGCTTACCCCGACCCGGTCAGGTGCATTGTAGGTTGAATAGTAGTACTCGGCATTCTCCACGCCGCTCACCGGGACCTTGTCGTAGCCGTGTATCAATCCCAGACTGATACGGCGATGTCTGATCTCGGTTTCGGAGAGATTCAGGAGGGCGGCAAGATAACGGTCGGCGAATCCGTCTTTTTTGGCCTGGACAAGCAGCTCGTCGGGCAGCTCAGTCCCTTTGCAGCTCAGGATCTTCTCTTCCAGGTCGACCAGCTCCTTCATCTGCTTGATGAACCATGCCTTCAGGTAGGTCTTCTGCCGGAGGACCTCTATCGAGGCTCCTTTCCGAAGGGCCTCGTACATGATGAACTGGCGCTGGCTCGATGGCTCCGACAACATGTCCAGGAGGGTCTTGAGGTCTTTCTCGTGGAAGTCCCTGGCAAAACCCAGACCGTAGCATCCGATATCCAGGGAACGTATGGATTTCTGGAGGGCCTCCTTGTAATTCTTGGCAATGCTCATGACCTCGCCCACGGCTCTCATCTGGGTGCCGAGCTGATCCATGGAGCCCCTGAATTTTTCAAAGGCCCAGCGCGAGAACTTCACCACGACATAATCACCCCAGGGTTCGTACTTGTTGAGGGTGCCGCCCCTCCAATAGGGGATCTCATCCATGGTGAGGCCGGCAGCAAGCTTGGATGAAACCATGGCGATGGGAAAGCCGGTGGCCTTGGATGCCAGGGCTGAAGACCGGGATGTCCTGGGATTGATCTCGATGACTACGACCCGTCCGTTTTCCGGATTATGGGCGAACTGGATGTTCGTACCGCCTATCACCTCGATGGACTCCACGATGTCATAGGAATGTTTCTGGAGCCTTTTCTGGAGCTCCTTATCAATGGTGAGCATGGGGGCGGTGCAGAAACTGTCGCCGGTGTGAACACCCATGGCATCCACGTTTTCGATGAAGCAGACAGTTATCATATTATTTTTGGCATCACGCACCACTTCGAGCTCCAGCTCTTCCCATCCGAGCACCGACTCCTCCACGAGCACCTGTCCGATGAGGCTGACGGACAGGCCCCTGGCGACAACGATCCTCAATTCCTCTACATTATAGACCAGACCGCCGCCGGTGCCGCCCATGGTGTAAGCCGGCCTGATCACCACCGGATAACCGAGCTCGGAGGCTATCTTCTCGGCCTCCTCCACACTGTAAGCCAGTTCGCTCTCGGGCATTTCTATGCCCAGGCGGGTCATGGTCTCCTTGAATGCCCGCCTGTCTTCACCGCGCTCGATGGCATCAACATTGACGCCGATAACCTTGACCCCGTATTTCGTGAGAACGCCCTTGCGGTACAGCTCTGAGGTGAGGTTCAGGCCTGACTGGCCGCCCAGGTTCGGGAGGATCGCATCAGGCCTTTCTTTGGCGATGATGGGCTCCAGGGCCGCTGCATTGAGGGGCTCGATGTAGGTGGCATCGGCCATGCCGGGGTCGGTCATGATCGTGGCCGGATTCGAGTTGACCAGCACGATCTGGTAGCCGAGACCCCGCAGGGCCTTGCAGGCCTGAGTACCTGAATAATCAAATTCGCACGACTGGCCGATGACGATCGGCCCGGATCCGATGATCATTACCTTGTGGATGTCGTCTCTTTTAGGCATTCAAGAAGTCTCCCCCACTAAAATATGAGCTAGCACTATAGGGAATGCCAATGTTGCCAGTCAAGTTCAAAGGATATTTGGGTTTAAGAGGATAGGCTGTGGGGAGGCATGGGACGGGATTCAAGAAGCCTTTATGGACGAATCCGGGTGAGAGGACTTTATGTCCCTCCGCACCCGGATTTTTATTGCATGATGGTAAATCCTTACTCGGGTATTCCCTTGCTCGCTATGAAGTTTGCCAGGTCGGCCACCCTGCAGGAATAGCCCCACTCGTTGTCGTACCAGGTCACCACCTTGGCAAGGTTGTTCTGGATTACCTGAGTGTACTCGATGTCAACGATGGAGGACATCTCGTTGCCCTTGAAGTCGATGGATACCAGCTTCCTGTCTTCGCACCCCATGATGCCCTTGAGCGTCGTCTTTGCTGCCC
Organism: Desulfomonilia bacterium; assembly: GCA_035542255.1. GTDB lineage: Bacteria > Desulfobacterota > Desulfomonilia > UBA1062 > UBA1062 > MWEI01. Next base: position 8,041 of record DATKLV010000039.1, read on the forward strand.
GCTTGAGTGCCGCCCTCAGCTCATCGGTAGATGCCTGCTTTTTAAGCTGGACCGTGAGGTCTACCACCGACACGGTGGGTGTGGGCACACGGAGCGCATACCCGTCGATGCGACCCTTCAGGTCGGGGATGACGAGAGAGAGTGCTCTTGCCGCGCCTGTGGAGGTGGGTATGATATTCATGGCTGCGGCCCGTGCCCGGCGCAGGTCTTTATGCGGCATATCCAGGATCCGCTGGTCATTGGTGTAGGCATGCACCGTGGTCATCCAACCCTTCTCGATGCCGAAGGCCTTGTTGACGACGAGCGCGGGCGGTGCAAGACAGTTCGTGGTACAGGAGGCATTTGAGATGATGTTGTGCTTCTTGGGATTGTACTTGTTATGGTTAACCCCCATGACAATGGTGATGTCCTCCTGCTTGGCAGGGGCGGAAATGATCACCTTCCTGGCGCCCCCGTAAATATGGGCGGAAGCCTCCTGTTTCCCGAGGAAAAGACCCGTGGACTCGATGACGATGTCCACATCCTCATCATCCCAGGGGATGTTGGCCGGATCGCGCATGGCATAGCTCTTTATCTTGTTGCCGTTGATGATAAACGCATCTTTCCTTATCTTCACCTCTCCGGGAAAGTGACCGTAGTTCGTATCGTACTGGAAGAGGTGCGCATTGGTTCCCACATCGAACAGATCGTTCACGGCAACGACCTGCAATGATTTCGGGTATCGCTCTAACATTGCCTTCAAAACCTGACGGCCGATGCGGCCGAAACCGTTTATTCCAACACGAGTCATAACGTGCCTCCTCTCATCAATTGTCATCAAGCCTGTACTTATGGGCTACAAGCAGGTCATAGTTAGTCTGCAGGGCCTGGTGATAGCGGGCGTTTTCAAGGGCAAGCGCGCTCAGGCTCGCCACTGCTTCCAGGAACTGGATCTCCTGGGCATTGAATTCCCGCACCTTGTCCGAGTAGACACGAAGTACCCCGATAACAGTCTTTGCACATATCAGAGGGGCCACGATCACCGACTTGATACCTTCCGCCTTGGCGCCGGAACCGTATTGGAAGTCCGGGTCGGTCTGGGCGTTCTTGATGTAGATGCGCTCGCCCTTCAATACCTTCTGGTCCAGGCCGCTCTCCTTGACGAGCACCGGGCCTTTTTTCACATAGCCCTTGGACAGCCCGTAGGAGGCACCCATGACGAGGGACTTCCTGCGGGAGTCAAGAAGCCTTATGGATGAGGCCTTCACGCACATGGTTTCCACCAGGGCCTTCACGACCTCCTGGAGCACGGTGCTGACATCGAGTGACGAATGGACGACCCGTACGACGTCGTACAACGCAGTGAAATAGTTCTTTTCCTTGTCTTTCACATCCATTACCCCCTTCTTAGAAAGTTCCCTTACTATGAGGCAACATAGATTCCCGGACAGAGAAACGAAAATGTCATGGAAGCATGCATCTATTTAATTAAATATATGCCGCCATCATAGCAGTCAAGCCTGCTTTTCGGAATCCCTAGTGTCTTTCTTTAATTGCACGATCATCGTGTAGATGAACGGTATATTTTTTATGAAAGAATGATCGCTCCCTTGTGTCGGGATTACATGTTCTAATACGTAGTTCCTTACAGGCGTTCCAAAGCCTCGATGCGTTGAACGAGCGGCGGATGTGAGTAGTAAAACCAGGCATACAACGGGTGGGGATGCAGGTTCGAGAGGTTATCCTTTGCAAGCCTCTTCAAGGCTTGCGCTAGGGGCGCAGAGGAGCCTGTCAGCGAATATGCATAGGCATCTGCCTGGCGTTCGTACCGCCTTGATATCATTGATCCTATGGGCGTAAGGAAGAAGGTAAAGGGTTTACCTATGATGGTAATGAGAAAGAGGCCTGCGTAGGGGATGATTGTTTGAAATCCGAAGGTCTTGTACAAGGTAGGCCATGCAAGGAGCTTTGCGATGACAAAGAGCACCATCAGGGATAAGACTATGGATGCCCCGAGCTGTTTTCTGATATGACCTTTCTTGAGATGGCCCAGCTCGTGGGCCAGAACCGCCGTGACCTCTTCAGGGGTATGCGTATTGATGAGGGTATCGAAGAGGACGATCCTCTTGAACTTGCCGATGCCGGTGAAATAGGCGTTCGAGTGCCTGCTCCTTATGCTCGCATCCATCTTGAAGAGGCCCTTGAGGTGGAAGCCTGCATGCTCCAAGAGTTCGCTGATGCTCTTATTCAGTGTCTCATCTTCGAGGGGTTCGAACTTGTTGAACAGCGGTGCAATCACCTTGGGGTAGAGCCAGGTGAGCAGCAGCTGGAAGAGCACGAAACACACCCATGCAGGAAGCCACCACAGATCCGGAAGCGAATAGAGCAGCTCAAGGAACACGGTAAGCAGGATCCCCATGATCACGCCTGAGAGCAGGAGCGATTTGAACTTGTCTATGAGCCAGAGCTTGAAGGTTATGGTGCTGAAGCCGAACCTGCGCTCTATCACAAAGGTGCTGTACAGGTCGAACGGTATCTCCAGCACCCCGAGCACGATCGAACAGGCAAACATGAACAGGAGTCCTGCGAGCACCGGATGGAGGTGCGACATGAAGTGTGTGCCTGTGATATAAGGCAACAGGCCGCTCAGGACGATTATTAATCCGGCAAGATCATCGAGGAGAATCTCCAGCGAGCCCAGATTGC
>DATKLV010000040.1:0-2632 GCA_035542255.1 Desulfomonilia bacterium
GCGGATCAACCCCAGGGCAGTGAGCTCCATTGCATCCCTTGCCGCCATCGCCCGGGAGGAAGGAGCGGCGCTCGATTCAATGTCAGTCCGCATCGAACATGAGAGCTGCGTGCTTGACTGGGCAATGATCAAGGCCTACAGGGTCCAGGAACTGCTCAAGGCAACGGATGCCGTTCTCAAGCGAATGATCATCAATGTCGTCTCGCGCATGATCGATGAACCGCGCGGGATCGATGCCATCCAGGTCGAGGCGGCGCTTGATGTTCTCAAGGGAGCATCACGCGCCCATGCGATCAGGAGAAAGGTGAAGCTCATCAGGGAAGGCGATCTTCTCTTCGTTCACCGAATATCTACCGGCCCGCACTATGCCAAACCTGTCAACAGGGAGGGGCTGTTCTTCATTCAGGAGATCAAAAAAACCGTGTACGTCATCCTTCCACAGGATGGATCTTACGACCTTCAACTCAGGTCCTCCATGAGGGGTGACAGGATCAGGGGCAGAAAGGTCTCGGATAGGCTTTCGAAGATGAAGGTGCCGTGCGCGCTCAGGCCTTTCTGGCCGGTCCTCGCCTCACGGGAAGGGGTTGTTGCAGTGGCTGCCGATGAAAATGCCCCTGCAGGATTCAAGGTTGTTTGGGAACAGGCACATGGTCGGTAACTTAATTCAAACACTCGCCTCCACCGGCTCGGTGGGGTTCTATCCTCCCTCTCTTCAAGCCCTTGCAGCTTCATCGAAACTGCTTGTACATAAGGCACCTGTCCTGTGGATAGTGAAAGGCACCGATGACATGTACCGGGCTCAAGAAGACCTCCTGTGCTTCCTCAGGCCAGAGCAGGTAAGGATCTTCCCGCCCTATGATGTAAGACCGTACCAGGATGACAGCCCGTCTAAAGAGATCATGGCATCGAGGATCACCACCCTGCATGCCCTGCTGGCCGGACCGCCGTGCGTGGTGATTGCCCCGCTGATGGCCATCGTCTCTTTCACCATAGGCAGAGGGGATCTCTCTTCAAACGTCTTGACCCTCAATGCCGGCTCTGAGTTAGAGAGGAACGATCTTACCTCCAGGCTCGTCCGCATGGGCTATTCCAGGGAAGCGCTCTTGGACGACGTTTCGCAGTTCAGCATCAGGGGCTCCGTCATGGACATCTTCTCCCCCGGCATGGATGCGCCGGTGCGGCTCGATATGTTCGGCGATGAGGTCGTTGCCATCAAGGAATTCGATCTGGCCACCCAGAGGACACGCAAAACCCTCCTTTCAGCCGAGATACTCCCGGCCGGAGAGGTCCTCCTGGACTATCCGCATATGAAGAACGCAAGGGCCCATATCAGGAGGATGGCCGATGCCAATACCCGGTTCATCATCGATGATATGGAGCAGGGCATCCACACACCGGGCATCGAATCCTTTCTCGCGCTCTTCTATGAGAAGCCCTCCACCCTGTTCGATTATCTCCCGAAGGACGCCGTTATCATGGGGCCTGACCCTGTGGAGACAGGCACCCTGTGGGATGAAACCTTCAATTCATACATCCACGGGTATGAGCGTGCCCTTACCCGGCAGCGTGTCTTTCTTTTGCCGGAGGAAGCCCTCATAAGCAAGGCGGATCTTGCGGCGCGCATGGCGGGTTTTAAGGAACAGGTCTCCACCTCCCTTGCCGAAACAGGTGCCCAGGAAGGGCAACGCGTGAAATTCGAGGTGCTGGCCCATGGATCGGCAGATGCGGTTATGGATCGGATCGTTTCCCTGGTGCATGACGGCCTCGATGTATTCATCTTCTCCAGTGCGGACATGATGAGAGATCGTATCGAATATGCATTCACGACCCGCGGCATTAAAACAGAGCCGGGCACGGCCGATTTCCTCATGCAGTACGGGGGGTTCGGTACCCGGGTACGCATGATCGACGGCAGTCTCTCCTCGAGCTCCATACTGGTCGGGCTCGGCATGGCACTCATATCGGCGGAGGAAATGCTCGGCGCCCGGAGGAAAAGGAAGAGGGCGCCTTCGGGTCCGCCCATCTATGACCCCTTCACCCAGCTCAATGTGGGGGATGCCGTTGTTCATCGCGACAACGGCATTGGGATATTCAAGGGCGTGGTCAGGCTCGAGGTGGGGGGCAACCTGAGCGACTATGTGCTCCTCGAATATCTCGGAGGCGACAGGCTCTATGTGCCCGTGTACCGCCTCTCGCTGCTCCAGCGTTATGTAGGCGATCAGGACCACTATACCATCGACAAGCTCGGGGGCACCAGGTGGGCGGGCGCTAAGGCCAAAGCCGGCCAGTCCGTGGAGCGGCTGGCGGGGGAGCTCCTGCAGCTGTATGCGAGACGCCAGGCTGCCCATGGCATTTCCTACGATACCGCCGGTCCATCCATTCATGATTTTGAAGAATCATTCCCCTATGACGAAACCGATGATCAGCTGAAAGCGGTGGAGGAAACCTATACCGATATGGCATCACACAGGCCCATGGACAGGCTCATATGCGGTGACGTGGGATACGGCAAAACGGAAGTCGCTCTGAGGGCCTCCTTCGTCGCCGCCATGTCTGGAAAGCAGGTGGCCGTTCTGGTGCCCACGACGTTGCTTGCCAGGCAGCACCTCATCACCTTCAGGGACCGGATGTT
>DATKLV010000041.1:0-3951 GCA_035542255.1 Desulfomonilia bacterium
CCCAGAAATGGCAGAAATGCTCATCCAAAGGCGTTATTGAACGAGAAATACTCGAGAAAATAAAGGCTTCACTCTAAAACAGCTCTACACTACCCTGATATCTTAGCAAGCCGGAGGATAAAAAGGGCTATACCCTCTCGATCCTGTCTACACCTTTGAGTTTTCTGATATCAGTGGAGAGTTTCTCGAGTTCATTGGTGTCCTTGACCAACACCCTGAAAACGCACCTGGAATTTCCATCAGGCATGGAGTAGGCATTAAGCTTCGTGATATTTATGTTTTTTGCACCGAGGATAGCGGTAATAGAACCAAGCATCCCAGGCTTGTCTTCACATATGACCGAGAATTCTATTTCATGGCTCTCACTGATGCCCGTATCCCATTCCACAGGGATCAGTCTTTGAGAATCGTTTTCATTGACATAGGGACAATTGACGCGATGGACCGTGATCCCCTTGCCGCGAGTAATGAAACCGATAATATCATCCCCCGGGATGGGCCTGCAACAGCGGGCATATCTTACAAGCAGGTTCTCGACGCCCTTCACCACAATACTTGAGCCTACCTGCTTTTTCTTCTGGGCGACCTCCTTATATTCCTTCTTCTGTTCCTCCGGCATGATCTTGTGGACCACCTGGTTTACCGAGGTCTTTCCGAAACCGATGGAGGCAAAGAGATCATCAGTTGTTTTAAAAGAGAACTCTCTGGCAAGGTGCTCGAATTCTATGTCTTTTGCAATATGCAGGCTCTTGAGTTTCTTTTCCAGCATCTCCCTTCCCAGCGCGATGCTCTGCTCACGTTCCTGTGTCCTCAGCCAATTCTGGATCTTGTTTCTGGCCCTCGAGGTCTTGGCTATCCTCAACCAGTCCTTGCTGGGATGCTGCTTGGGCGACCTGAGGATCTCTATGACGTCCCCGCTCTTAAGCTCATAGTTCAGCTTTACGATCTGGCTGTTTACCTTGGCTCCTGTGCACTGATTTCCAAGCTGGGTATGGACGCTGTAGGCAAAATCAAGAGGTGTCGCCCCCATGGGAAACTGGAGCACCTCTCCTCTGGGTGTGAAGACAAAAACATCTTCCGGGTATAGATCGAGCTTTACACTCTGGAGGAATTCATGGGGGTCCTTGAGTTCCTTCTGTGATTCCAATAAACGCCTAAGCCAGGAAAGTTCATGTCCCTGTTGATCCTTGAGCTTTGGCTGGTCCTTCAGCTTCGAGTAATCTTTATAAAGCCAGTGTGCAGCAATACCCTCATTGGCAATGAAATCCATCTCCAGGGTCCTGATCTGGATCTCGATCCGCTCCCCTCCGGGGCCGAACACGGTGGTATGAAGGGACTGGTACTTGTTGGGCTTGGGCATGGCTATGAAGTCTTTGATCCTCTGCTGGATGGGCTTCCACATTGAATGTATGATGCCCAGTGTCTCATAGCACTCACCAACGGTTGTTACGAGCACCCGTATTCCGAGCACGTCATAGATGTTTTCAAGTGATATGCCTTGGCGCTTCAGTTTCTGGTAGACACTGTAGATATGTTTTATCCTGCTCTTGAGTTCAGCCTTGATCCCCGCCTCGATCAGTTTGGCTTCAATCTGGGCAATGACACCCTGGAGATATGCATCTTTTTCCCGTGCTATGGAGTCGAGCTTGTCTTTCAGTATCCGGTAATCATCAGGCTCCAGATACTTCAAACTGAGCTCCTCCAGCTCCACCTGGAGCCAGTGGATACCTAGCCTGTTGGCCAGAGGGGCATAGATGTCCTGAGTCTCACTTGCGATACGAATCTGAGATTCCCGTTTGTGGTATTCAAGGGTTCGCATGTTATGGAGACGATCCACCAGCTTTATGAGAAGTACCCTCAAATCCTTGCTCATAGCCAGGATCATCTTGCGGAAGTTCTCCGCCTGCTGTTCTTCCACCGAGCGGAAATTCATCTTGCTGATCTTGGTGAGACCTTCTACTACCTGTGCTACTTCATCGCCGAATTCCGCCTTGATTTCACCGATCTTAATGAGGCTGTCTTCGATCGTATCATGGAGGAGAGAAGCAACCACGGCGGTGCCGTCGAGGTGCATCTGTGAAACCATGAAGGCCACTTCCAGCGGATGATTCAGATACGGCTCTCCACTGAGTCTCGTCTGACCCTGGTGAACCCTGGCGGAAAAAACATAGGCCTTCTCTATCAGACGCTTTTCTGCATCCGGGACATATGCGGAGACTTCATCGAGTATGTCATTTATCCGTACGGTCAATGACGAGACCCTTCGCCTCTATAAGCCTTGTACAGGAGTCCACTATTCCTTCAATCGGGACTTTCTCGACATTCCCGGTGGCCCTGTCTTTGAGTTCGGCAACTCCTCCGGCAAGATCCTTTGCCCCTACGGTTATCCTGACAGGGATGCCGATCAAGTCGGCATCCTTGAATTTCACTCCTGGCCGTGCATCACGGTCATCTAGCAACACCTCAAATCCTTTTACCATGAGCCCATCGTATATGCGTGACGCCGTCTCAATGACAGGTCCGTCATTTACGTTAATGGGAAGCACAACCACATGGAATGGGGATATGGATACGGGGAATATGATCCCGTTGTCATCATGGTTCTGCTCAAGAGCAGCCGCCACGGTCCTTCCCACACCGATTCCGTAGCATCCCATGATCAGGGGTTTAACCTGCCCGTCCTCATCGAGGAACACGGCATTCATGGTCTTGGAATATTTTATACCGAGCTTAAAGACGTGTCCGACCTCGATGCCGCGGATGATCTGGAGCTTACCGTGCTGACACCGGGGACAGTCATCCCCGCCTGCCGCTGCCCGGATGTCCGCCACCATATCGACCATTATATCCCGGGAGAACCAGACATCCTTGATATGAAAGTCCTGTTTGTTGGCACCGGTCACATATGCACCGCCTCCCACCAACGCTCCATCAGCAATCTTTTTCAATGCAAGACCTACCGGGCCGGCAAATCCCCGCGGGGCCTTGGTATGTTTCTCTATGACTAATTCATCGGCCAGCTCCACCGACTCGCACCCAAGAGCGCGTCTCAACTTGGCTTCGCTGATCTCATGATCCCCCCGGACGAGGGCCGCCACCGGTCCGGTCTCTGTCATGTAAATGAGGGTCTTGATCAGCTGATCCGGCCGGATCTTCAAAAATGAACACACCTCTTCCACGGTCCTGATCTCAGGGGTGTGAACCTCCACAGGTTTTCCATTGGCAGCCTTAGGGAATGTTTTATCCCCTGGCAATGCTATCTCGGCCCTCTCCTGGTTTGCAGCGTAGTTACATGAGTCGCAGCTCAAGATGGCGTCTTCACCGGTATCGGCCAGGACCATGAATTCATGAGAAAAGTTACCACCGATGGGGCCTGAGTCCGCTTCCACGGCCTTGAACTTGAGGCCGCACCGCTTAAATATATTTTCATAGGCCTTGTACATGGCCTCATAGCTCTTCTCAGCTCCTGCGTCATCCTTATCAAAAGAGTATGCATCCTTCATGATGAACTCTCGCGCTCTCATGACGCCGAATCGCGGCCTGATCTCATCTCGGAACTTGGTCTGGATCTGGTACAGATTGAGTGGAAGCTCTTTGTACGAATGGATAAAATCCCTCACGACCTCGGTGATGACCTCTTCATGGGTAGGCCCGATCACGAATTCAGCACCCTTGCGGTCCTGCAGTCTGAGAAGTTCCTTGCCGTACAGAGACCACCTGCCGCTTTCTTTCCATATCTCTGAGGGCTGGACGGCAGGGAGCAAGACCTCCTGGGCACCGGCGTTATTCATCTCCTCACGGATTATCTTCTCGACCTTTTGGATGGCCTTGAGTCCATAGGGCAGATACGAATAGATGCCCGAGGCAAGCTTTTTGATCATACATGCCCTCAGCATAAGCTTGTGGCTCACTACCTCGGCATCGCGCGGCTCTTCTTTGAGTGTATGGAGG
>DATKLV010000042.1:0-6648 GCA_035542255.1 Desulfomonilia bacterium
ATCATCAACCGCGGCTGTGAGACGGACCTCTATACAGCCCAGGGCTTCGAGATGCTCTCGGGAGGACTGAGCGCGGCTGTCAACGGCTTCTGGGAGGTTGCGGATGCCGACAGAGGAAGCGGCATAGCTAATTTCATGGAGAAAGGCGGCCTCTGGCAAAAGCGCAGGTCTCTTGCAAAGGACTTCTGGACGGACTGAACAGCTGGATGATTGCAAGCCCTCCCTGTGGTTAAAGACGGATTTATTGATAATTAATTACCTTCTGCAATGATCCCCGGGTACTACTCTTCGGACAACAATAGTACCCAGCTGCAAGATGTGATGTGTATTCACCAATAGTGGCGGTGTTGACTATCACCGTTCGCGGGTTATTATATCAGCCTCATCAGGTCGTGAAAGGAGGCTGGAGAACCTGAGAAAAATTTCATGGCGGCATACAAGAATTTTCTCAACAAAGAGTATGCAAAATCAGCTGAAGAGATAAGAACGGGCTCTGCGTTTTTAAAGCATCGATCAGAGCTTGCAGCTACAGAAGAATATCAGAAGGCCGGCCAGGAGCTGAAATTATCAGCCAGGTACCTGGAAATCGGCGTGAAATGGACCGGGAGAAAGATCGGAAAGGGCACAAAGACGGTTATTGATAACAGCCGCAGCCTGGGAGATAAGCTGGTTAAAGGATCAGGCCGGGTTGGGGATGAATTCCCTAAGGGCATGTCATACCTCGATAATGAGATCATCGAATTAGGGAACAAGATCAATTCGGAAAAGAAGCAATAGCATAAAACTAATGGTTCTACGGACCGCATCGGGATCCACCCTGTCTGCTTGAATATCGATTTCACGATGCTGTCAGTAATATCTTAACGTGACCGGAGGTTGAAATGGCAGAACATGCCCTCTTGAATCCCATCAGAATAGGTCCTTACAACCTGACTAACCGCGTCTTCATGGCCCCCATGACTCGCAACCGCGCGGACAACCCGGAGAATGCCCCGACAGAACTCCATGCCGAATACTATTCCCAGCGCGCATCCGCCGGCCTCATCATAACCGAGGGATCTCAGGTCTCAAAACAGGGTGTCGGTTATATCAACACACCGGGCATACACAGCAGGGCTCAGATCGAAGGGTGGAAACTCGTCACTCGGGCGGTTCACGACAAGGGTGGTCGCATATTTATCCAGATCTGGCACTGCGGCCGCATATCACACCCTGATTTCCATGGCGGCGAGCTCCCTGTTGCTCCGTCTGCGATAAATCCCCATGACCGGTCGTACACGCCCCAGGGCTTCAAGGAGACGGTGACGCCCCGGGCGCTCACCATCGACGAGATACATGCCGTAACCAGGGACTTCGTTCAAGCGGCAGCAAATGCCATGGAGGCGGGATTTGACGGCGTCGAGATCCATTCGGCCAACGGGTATCTGTTCCATCAGTTTTTCACCAACTGCTCCAATACCCGCACCGATGAATACGGCGGCAGTCACGAGAACAGGGCGCGATTCTTCTTCGAGACATTGGATGCCGTAGGCAAGGCAATCGGCTTCGCAAAAACAGGAATAAGGCTGAATCCATCCGCGAACGGCTTTTTCGGCATTACCATCGACAAAGATACGATTCCCACCTTCGAGCACATCGTCGAGCGGTTGAACGACTACAAGGACCTCGCCTACATCCACCTCACGGAACCCATGCTGCCGGTGGATGATGTGCCCTATGCGGTAAGCCGGATAGCCAGGCATTTCCGTCCGCGCTACAGGGGGGTCCTCATGACCAACTGCGGATACAACCATGAGAGCGGCAGGCGCGTCATCGAAGAAGGTCTTGCCGATGCCGTATCCTATGCCAAGTACTACATTGCGAATCCCGACCTGGTGGATCGGATACGGCGGGGCGCTCCCCTGGCGGAGCCTGATACGCATACCTACTATACACCCGGCCCAAAGGGCTATACGGACTACCCGACCCTTGGATGATATCATGCGGGATCTCTTTTCAGCCCATACCGGCACACCCGCTCACCTTCCTTGAAGTGCGGCTGCCGAGGTGGTATAGCCATCATATGCGGTTCACCATCAGTTTCGCCACGCATGAGCGCGAAGAGCTTGTGGACATCACCGGGAAGATCAGGGCCATCGTAGAGGAGCACGGACAGAAAAACGAGCTGTGCGCGGTGTATGCCCAGGGGGCGACGGCCGCCATCATGATCCAGGAGAACTGGGATCCCATGATCAGGCAGGACGTCATAACCTGTATGAAGACCCTTGTGCCGCGCGGCAAATGGCTTCATGACCGGGAAGACGGCAACGGCGACGCCCATATCAAGGCGGGCATCATCGGGCCGTCCGAGGTCATCCCTGTGGAAGGAGGGAAGCTCCTGCTCAGCACCTGGCAGAACATCTTCTTCTGTGAATTCGACGGGCCCCGCCGGAGCAGGAACGTGATCGTCACTCTTGTATAGAAGATTGAAATGTGAAGGAGGGCGTATGATCTCATATGAAAAATCCGTATCCGACCTCATCCGGACAAGGCGTTCCTGGAGGAGCTACCGGGAGGAGCCGGTCGGCAGAGACGACAAGGATAAGATCCGCGCATTCATTGCAGGCATGGAAAAACCTCCCTTCGGCTCACAGGTGAGATTCGTGCTCGCCGATGCCGCGCAGAGCTTCGGGAGAGTCCGGGGCACCTATGGGGTGATCACGGGCGCCTCCTGTTTTCTTGTGGGCATGCTCAAACCCTCGCACAAAGGTTTCGAGGACTACGGCTATCTCTTCGAGGCGGCCGTGCTTCACATCACCTCCCTGGGACTCGGCACCTGCTGGATGGGCGGCACCTTCAATCGGACATTCTTCGCAGAAACGGCAAAGCCCTGGGATGGGGAGATCATCCCGTCCATAAGCCCGGTGGGTATGATCGCTGAAAAGCGCGACATCGTCGACAGTCTGTTCGTCGTCGTTGCAGGCTCCCGCACGCGCAAGCCATGGACATCTCTCTTCTTCAAGGATGCTTTCGACAACCGGCTCGATGAACATTCTGCGGGCCCGTTTGCGCTGCCCCTGGAGATGGTCAGGCTTGCCCCTTCGGCCTCCAACCGCCAGCCATGGCGGATCGTCATGAACGATAAGGGTTTTCACTTCTATGTTACCAGGACTTTCGGATACAGAGCCATGTTCGGGGACGTCGATCTCCAGCGGGTCGACATGGGCATCGCCATGTTCCATTTCGAGCGCACAGCCCTTGAGCTGGGCCTGAACGGCTCATGGGGCATGCAGGACCCCGCGATCTCACCCCTGCCCTCTTCGACCGAATATGTGGTAAGCTGGATCCTGTGAAGAATAATCCCCGCAACCTCAGGCATGGTCGGGACAGACGCGCCGCAACAAAGGCGTCGGGCGGCTTCGAGGTCATCTACGGCCGGAATGCCGTTCTGGAATCTCTCCGTGCAGGGAAAAGGGAGTTCAGCGAAATCCTCGTGCTGCCGCAGCACTATGACGATCTGCTGGAGGAATCAGGCGGTGTCCCGGTAAGGATCGTCCAGAAGCCGGACATGGACAGAATCACCTCCACGATCAACCATCAGGGTATTGCGGCCAGGGCTTCTGTCTATCGATATGCCGATCTCAAGGGCCTGTATCCGCTTCCGTGCATCGTCCTCCTGGACAGCGTGGAAGACCCCCAGAACCTGGGCTCCATCATCAGGACCGCCCATGCATTGGCGGATGCGGGGATCATCATCCCGGAGCACCGATCGGCCCCGGTGTCTCCTGCCGTGCTGAAGGCATCATCGGGCGCTGCCGAATACGTGAAGATAGCCCGTGTGAAAAACCTCAGGACCGCAGCCCAGGATCTGAAAAAGATAGGATTCTGGATCGTGGGCCTGGAGGCCGGGGCATCGAAGGATATCAGCAGCGCACCCGTATTTGAGAAGATAGGCATTGTCCTCGGAGGTGAGGACAGCGGCATCAGGCCGGTTATGGCCTCGGAGCTGGACCTCCTAGTGGGCATCCCCATGAAAGGCTCCTTCAACTCCCTGAATGTCGCCCAGGCCGCTGCCATAGCATTGTACGAGCTCGTGGCAAGGGTAAAAAAGAAATAAGGGGAAATGATCAGTGAGAAACACAGTATACGTTAAAGAATCCATCGAGACACTGCTAGGAAAGCACGACAGCCTGTGTCTTCACCACGGCAGCATCGTGAAGAGGCCTGAGATGGTGTGCCTGGAGCGGGTGATCCATCTGTACCTCAACGATAAATCCATCGGCAGCCTGGTGGCCAGCCCTTCCCAGCTCAGGGAGCTCGGCGCGGGATTCGTCATCAGTGAAGGTCTGGCCGGGGACATCGAGGATGTTGTGGCGTACGGCAATGAGGTAAAGGTCTATGGAGGGAAGGTTGAGCGTCGGAAACGCTCGGTCACAGGCTCGAGCGGAGGGATATCCTTCGGGAAGATCATAAGAAAGATAGACTCGAACCTTACCATCGAACAGGAAGACATATTCCTGGTAATCGCCGGGATCGTCTCAGAGCTCTGGGAAAAGACCGGCGGAGCACACTGCTCGGTGCTCTTTTCAGGCAGGAAGATCGTGGCAAAGAGCTCGGACGTGGGCAGGCACAACACGGTGGACAAGGTGATCGGCTCTTGTGTTCTTAATGGCATTGATCCCTCTGCATGCGTCCTGGGATGCACCGGAAGACAACCTGCAGGTATGGTATCTAAGGCGATTAATGCCGGCATCCCGATCATCATCAGCAAGGCAGCCACCACGGACGAGGGCATCAAGCTTGCAGAAGAGGCGGGCCTCACCCTGGTGTGCCGGGTGAAGGAGGATCGGTTCTGCGTATACTCACATCCCTGGCGCATCCGGGACCTGGCGGAAGAAGAATCGGTCACGGGATGAGGGGGAAGACGCCATGCATGATACCCTGTTAAATCTCGATCAGATCAGGAAATATTTCTCCAGGGACGCCTTTGCCGAGCTCTGCGGCATAGAGATCGTGGAAGTGGGCCCGGGTTATGCCAGGACGAGACTCAAGGTCGACGAACGGCATCAAAACGGCCTGCACATGGCGCACGGCGGCGTAATGTTCACCCTGGCTGATATGGCATTCGCAGCTGCTGCACACACCAGGGGAAAGTCGGCGGTGGCCATCAACACCACTATGTCCTTTGTTAAGGCCGGCAAGACAGATACCCTCTTTGCAACGGCCAGGGAAGTATCAAGGAACAGGAAGCTCGCAACCTACACCGTTGAGGTGACCGATAACTCGGGCGAGATCCTCGCCCTGTTTCAGGGGACAGCGTACATCAAGGCTGACTCGATTCTCTAACAGTAGTGCCTCTAAGCCGACGTACTGAAATCCATGGAAAATCGGAATGAGAAACCGTCCATGGGAAAAACGATCCGGTTACCAAGCGGCAGCCGAACCGTGTATGATCAAGGTGTAAATTTTTTAAGGCTACTTCTTCCTGCGGAATGAGGAACGGACTGAGGCCAGGATAAGCAGTCCGCCGCCCAGAAGGATCAGCGTAGTCGGTTCCGGCACAGGCGCCGTGACGGAAACATTGTCAATGCCGACGACGGAATCCGTCAACCAGGTAGGGCTTTCACTCATGACAAAGTACAAGGCGCCATCAAGACCGCTCAATTGCGAGATATCCAGGGTCGTTGTGTAGAACCCGTACATGAGATCGGAAGTAGGTCTGCAGAATGTACCGTTCGTAATTATCTCTTGCAGGGTGACGATATTTAACAGTCCATCCTGTGCATAGAAGGATATGAATGCATCATAGGAATTCGTCGATAAATCGAAATATGCGAAGGCCCAGTTGAATGATATGGTAAGGGAACTGACGTTCGATACATCAAAGGCCTGAGAGAGGCTTGAAATACCTCCGGTGGTGCTCAGTCCCAAGACAGCATAATTACTGTTCATTCCCAGGGCGTTCCCCAGGGGGCTACCATTCGCAATGGCAACATTCCCTGAATAGTCCCATCCAGTAAGCCCAGATGAAAAATCACCATTCTGAATCAAATTTGCATGGGCATTCAGTGCAAATCCCAAGGCCAGTATGGATATCACGATAAGTGTTTTGTAGATTCTCCTCATACATTTCTCCACGGAAAATATAATGCTTCATTATCAAGCAAAAATTGAACCATTATCAACTTAATAAGTATCGTCAATAGGTTATATGGCAAAATCCTTCATGGCAATCTCTGTTTTGTAAAATTCTCCGACACCTGAAGGATTCTTCCCGCATCACCCCCCCTTTCTTTATCATGGGAGTAATCCTGAACCGCTTGGTGCACTTTTCAGGGAACATGGCATATTACTCAATATAATTACTTAATAATCATATTTTACAGGTAGATTCATACACGCATATGGCGGCCCCACATCATCATTAATCTCATAAAATAAAAAAAGGTCCGACAATGCCGTAGTGTCGGACCTTTTAACACCTTTATTGATCTTAAATTACTTCATTTTACGGCGGAATCCTGCAAGACCAAGCAGCCCGCTGCCCATCAGGAGCAGTGTCGTCGGTTCGGGCACCGGCGCAGTGCCTCTTCCCATAAGATCCGCATTTCCGCACCCTATAGTGAAATGGGTGATGAAATCACCGGTTACCCCTTTAAGGAAGCTCAG
>DATKLV010000043.1:0-4780 GCA_035542255.1 Desulfomonilia bacterium
GCTGCTCCCCATCTTCTACAAGGAGGTGGTGCGGCAGATCCAGGCCGTTCTCGAGCTGGGCGTGAACGAGGAGGAGCGTCTCCTGATCATGCGCACCCGCCCTAAGATACTGTCCGCGCAGACCTTCGAGGAGGCAACAGAGCTCTACGAGAAATACAAGCCCTACCTGATGGGGATCATCTCGGACACCCGCTTTCCCAAGCAGGGTAAGGTTTACGGAAATGCTGGGGTCGAGCTGCTCTCCCGGGCCAGAAAGGAACTGCCCTACCTGCCGCTGCTCCTGTTCAGCTCAGAACCGGAGAACAAGGCCAAAGCAGAGAACATCCCTTCAGAGTTCCTCGACAAGAACTCACCCGAGCTCCTCGATGAGATACATGACTTCTTCCTTACCCACCTGGGATTCGGCGAGTTCGTGTTCCGTATACCCGACGGTACCGAGGTAGGCAGGGCCGACAAGCTGCGTACGCTTGAGGATAAGCTCGCAGAGATCCCCGACGAGTCGCTCTGCCATCACATAGAAAAGAAGGACATGGCCAACTGGGTCATGATGCGCTCCGAGATACCGCTCGCTTCCACCATCAGGGATCTGTCCTGCAGATCGTTCACCTCCACCTCCGAGATGAGGGAATACATAATCTCGCTGATCCACTTGGTGCGGAAATGGAGGCAGAAGGGTGTGGTGGCCAAGTTCAACAGGAAGGAGTTCAACATCGACCTCCTGGACTTTGCCAAGATAGGCCAGGGTTCTCTGGGAGGAAAAGCTCGGGGCCTGGCGTTCATGTCGTCCATGCTGCAGGAGGATATCAGCCTGTTGGAAAAATACCACGGATGCACCATAGGCATACCCCAGACTATCGTGCTGGGCACCGATATCTTCGAAGAATTCGTGGAGAGCAACAACCTCAAACACCTCGCCGCGGAGGGATACACCGATGAGGAGGTGGCGCATGCCTTCATGAACGCGGCCTTGCCTGATGAGATCGTAGGCGACCTCCAGGCATACCTCGAGCAGGTAGTCTATCCCCTGTCCGTACGCTCGTCGAGCCTGCTGGAGGATGCCCAGTTCCAGCCCTATGCAGGCCTGTACGAGACCTACATGATACCCAACAACCACCCGGACTTCTCAAAACGTCTCGATAACCTCATCGATGCCGTAAAGCTCGTGTATGCCTCCACCTACTACGAGAGCCCCAAGGCATTTGCAAAGAGCACTTCAAGCCAGGCCAAGGACGAATCCATGGCCGTGGTCATCCAGCAGCTCGTGGGCGATTACCACGGGGATTACTACTATCCCACCATCTCCGGTGTTGCCCAGTCCCATAACTACTATCCCGTCTCGCACATGAAGCCTGAAGAAGGGATCGTGCAGATGGCCGTCGGCTTCGGAAAGACCGTGGTGGAAGGAGGGAAGTCCCTGCGGTTCTCGCCCAGGTACCCCGAGATCCTGCCGCAATTCTCCACCGTGGATGACATGATAGCGAATTCTCAGCGTTTCTTCTACTCGCTCAGGATGAAGAACCATGACGACATCGCACACATCGGGGTCCATTCGCACCTTGAAAAGCGCGACATCTACGATGCACGTACCGAGCACCCGATAATCGCATGCTCGAGCACCTATGACCCTGAAGAACACAGGATAAGGGATACCAGCGAGGGCCCGGGCGGCAAGATTATCACCTTCTCCCAGATCCTCAAATACAAGAGCATCCCGCTGCCTGATCTGCTCTCGGATATCCTGGAGCTTGCCCGCAGAAACATGGGATGCGCCGTGGAGATGGAGTTCACAGTCAATCTCAGGAAGGAGCTGCCCGGCTCGTGCGACTTCTACCTCCTCCAAGTACGTCCCATGGTGACCGAGGAGGACCGGTTCGAGGTGGAGATAACAACCCGGGAGCTGCAGAAGGCCTTCTGCAGGTCAAATCTGGCGCTGGGCAACGGCAGGCGGCAGGACATAGCGGACATCATCTTCGTGAAACCGGATGATTTCAAGATCGAGGCCACCCTTGAGATTGCCGAGGAAGTGGGCAGACTCAACGGTACTCTCGTTTCCCGGAAGCTCCCCTACCTCCTCATCGGACCGGGCAGATGGGGTTCCTTTGACCGATGGCTGGGCGTACCGGTTCAGTGGAGGCACATCTCGGGCGTGGGGGCCATCATAGAGATCAGGGGCACGCTGCTCAAGGCCGACCCGTCCCAGGGGTCGCACTTCTTCCAGAACATCACGTCCCTCGGGGTACCGTATGTGACCGTTACCGAAGGATCGAGAGACCGCCTCGACTGGCAATGGCTGGCCTCGCTCCCTGTGGTGAACGAAACCGCATACCTGAGGCATGTAAGGCTCGACAAACCGATGGTGATCAAGATAGACGGCAGGAAATCACAGTGTGTCATGTATGAATACTCTGATGAAGAGCATCAATGATACCACCAAATAAGAAGGGTGAGGTTGCCATGAGAAGGAAAGACAAGGAAATGGGTGATCGGGCACTGATCGATTCGGTGATCTCCCGTTGTCAGGTATGTCGCATAGGTCTGTGCGATGAAGGCCTTCCGTACATCGTGCCCATGTGCTTCGGATACGAGGGAAACACCCTGTATCTCCATAGCGCCGGGCAGGGCAGGAAGATCGACATCCTCAAGAGAAACAGCACGGTCTTCTTCGAGCTCGACACCGACTGCGAGTTGAAAAAGGGAGATAAGCCCTGCTCATTCACCATGAAATACCGCAGCGTCATGGGCTACGGGAAGGCGACGTTCATCGATGATATCGATGCGAAGCGCAGGGCATTCGGGATCATCATGAAGCACTACGATGAAGGCACTTTCACCTTCCCCGATGAGGCCCTGGATAAAATCGCCATGATCATGATCGAGATCATGGAGATCACGGGCAAGAAATCAGGGTACTGATCAGCGGATGAAAAGGGATATACGGAAGAGGATGTTGCAAAAACAATCTGCAAAAGGAGCGGCCTTCATCGCATGAAGCTGCCGAGGCACAAGCTGGTCCCCCTGCTCTTCGCCCTGCTGGGCGTTCTTGACTTCACCTACGGTTTGATGAGGTCCGACATGATAAGCCTGGGCATGGGTACTCTCCTGGTGGTCGTCTCTGTGTATGTGTTCAAGAGAGAGATCGCGTCAGGCCCTGATGAACACAAGAAGCCTGATGATCGAGGATAAGGAGCCGATGAGCATGGACAGGAAGATACATACGGGAAAGGGGACCGTCGCCGTATGGGGAGGCGAGGAAAAGAGTGCCTCGGGCAGGCCGACCCAGACTCCCATCGTGCAGAGCGTCTCCTTCGGATACGATGACATGGATCACTGGCTCCAGGTGGGCAAAGGCATCGAGAAAGGCCACATCTACAGCCGGAACACCAACCCCACCCTGGAGGCCTTTGAGGAAAAGGTCCGCCTGCTCGAAGGTGCCGAGGCAGCGACGTCTTTTGCAAGTGGCATGGCCGCCATCAGCAACACGCTGTTCACCCTCCTGTCTCCGGGCAACCGGGTCGTGTCCATCAAGGACAGCTACGGCGGAACGAGCAAGCTCTTCATCGAGTTCCTCCCCCGGTTCAATATCGTTTCAACTCTCTGCGAGACCACCAACCACGATATGATCGAGGCCGAGGTGAAGAAAGGCTGCCAGGTGCTCTACCTTGAAACACCCACAAACCCAACGCTCAAGATTGTGGACATAGGCAGGCTTGCCGTATCCGCCCATGAGGCGGGTGCCATCGTGATCGTGGACAATACCTTTGCCACACCCATCAACCAGCAGCCCCTTTCCCTGGGTACCGATCTGGTCATCCATAGTGCGACCAAGTTCCTGGGTGGCCATGCCGACGCACTGGGCGGGGTAGTCTGCGGACCCAAAGAGATGGTGAAGAAGATCTATCACTTCCGGGAGATCAACGGCGCCAGCCTGGACCCCATTGCCGGATACCTCCTGCTGAGGGGCATGAAGACCCTCCACCTGCGCGTAGCCAGGCAGAATGAGAGCGCACTTGCCATCGCACGCCATTTGGAGCGACACCCTGCTGTGGAGCAGGTGTTCTACCCCGGGCTTGAAAGCCACGCGCAACATATAATCGCAAAGAAACAGATGAGCGGTTACGGCGGCGTGCTGAGCTTCACCCTGAAAGGGGGTTTCGATGCCCTGAAGGCATTTCTGCCCCGATTACAGCTCGCCCACCGTGCAGCGAACCTCGGCGCCGTCGAGACCATTGCCGGCCCTCCCGCACTCACAAGCCACGTGGAATGCACACAGGAGGAGCGTGCGGCCATGGGTATCCCCGAAGGGCTCATACGCTATTCCATAGGGATCGAGGATGCAGACGATCTCATTGCCGATCTCGATGGCGCCCTTGCCGGACTGGCATAAAGGAGGAAAAAGGATGAGCATAAAAAACGAGGTCCTGAAAAAGACCTTCGACCGCCACCTTGATCTTCTTCAGGCAGAAGTACGAAGGCATCTGGAACAGGACCATAAGCTGGACATCACCACAGCCAACATGATCCTGGAATCCTACTTCTCCGTGGACTTTTTGCCTGCCTGGTATTTTCTCAGCACCAAGCCCTCCGAGATCGCCGGTCATTTCGTCATCATGAGCCAGCTCCTGGATGCGAACAGGGAATACTGTACCCAAGTCAGCTCTGACGGAAGGGCCATTACCTATTTCCTGAACATCGGGAGGGACTTCCCCGGCAGGCTCGAAAAGATCATCAACGAGAATCTTGACATGAGGATATCCTCTTTTGATTCGGTTAAAACAAGCTC
>DATKLV010000044.1:0-4948 GCA_035542255.1 Desulfomonilia bacterium
CTACCAGGGACCGTGCTCAGGCAGCAGGCACGGCGCTTCGGCATAAACCATCAGTACGAGCCGCCATACCTCGTCACCCGGACGGATACCATGAGCTGCGAAGACATCCGGGAAGCCTTTGCCTACGCGGAAGATGCAACCGGTGAAGACTTCTTCCCTGTAGAGCTTCCGCGCATGGGCGGTGTGATTGAACCCGGATCCGGCAATGTTGTTCACCGGATTGTTATTGATGGAAAGAATGGAGGAAGAAACGTTCTGCCCTATGATATCGGGCAGGCCTTGTGCATCGAGGCCCGCGACAGTGGGTTCATGGATTCTCAGGGATCGCTCAGGGGCATAAAGCGGACTCTCCTGGCCGCCAACCCCTTTACCCTGGTGAGCTGGATCATCCCGGAGGATGCATACCGGGGCGAAGAGACCGTGAGGTTTCTCTCTTCCCTGTGCAGTGAAGAGGCGCACCCTGCTGATCAGGAATACATGGCCTCATACTCCACGAAAAGGTCGTGCCGTATATTCCTCAGAGGTGAAGCGGGCAGTAGCGGGAGCAGCTACACCCTCCTGCCTTCCAACCCGTCTGCATCGATGCCTATCTGGGCAGCCCTTCCCGGAGACGCCGGCCCGGAAGAGGAAAAGCTTCATTCAGGCCGGATGGAATCGCTGCTCGGGTTCAGGCCGACTATCAGCTACCATGACCTGGAAACGAATACCCATGATGTTCTTGATGACGTACTCTGTTCAGTAAATATCAAGATGTAGGGTGGGTGGAGCTTTAGCGAAACCCACCAGGACTGACCATTGTCCACTTTCTAATAGTATTCCAGCAGCCCCGAGCGAAGAGACTCGGCCTGGATGATCTTCTGCCACTTCTTAGCATGTGCATCGGATTCCCCCAGCAAGAGTGCCCTGGCATAGACCGCATCCATGTCTGAGGGCTTGCGGCATGTCAGAAATGAATCTTTAAAAAGGTCAAGCCCGGGGCCTGAGAGGTCGATATCGGCAAATGCCGTGGCCCGCTCCACAGCGATCTTCTTGCCCGATGCGAGCCTGATCTCCCTGAAGGGATTCAGGTAGGTGATGCCAGGCCGTACCGAGGTGATTGCATAGGACAGCTTAATGGCCGCCTGGTAATGATCGATCATATCGAGGAACTTCGCTGCAACCAGAAGCCGGCCCTTGTCCGTGAGGGTTGACCACAGAGCAGGGTCGCACCCTCCGGAATCAAGATCAGCCCTTATCCGCTCAATCGTTCCCGGATCGGCATCAGTCCTGATCGTCCTGATCATGCCCGCATCCGTCACACCCTCGAACGGTTTGGCCATGAGGGGGGCCCATCGCATCCGTGAGGATCTGGTCTGGAACCTGTGGCGGTAGATGAGTGAGCAGTAGTTGACGCCCAGATCGATGTGCTGCTCAACTGCATAGTTCAAAAGCCTGAGCGCGGCGAGCTCCGATTCTAGGATGCCGATCTGGGGTCCGTGGAGGAAGGTGTAGCCGCGCTCGGACAGCTTCCTGAAGTTGTGCTTCGTGCAGCGGATCTGGTGGAGGTTCAGGAAGGTTATGCCGGAGTCGGCCATCTCCTTGATCTTCGCCTTCATGGTCTCGTAGTCTTCGGGAACAGCGGGTATTTCAACTGTAACATTTTTGATGAAGCGGGAGGCGAGGCGCGCCTTGGCCAGGTCGTATCCGGTCGCAGTGATGTTGAAGCGGATCTCGTTCAACCCGGCATCCGAGAGCATTCTTATATTGTCTTCAGCGGCCAGGGTTCCGTTGGTATAGAGCCAGAGGTACATACCATCACCGAAGCGGTCCCTGATATGCCTGATGAACGAGACGGTCTTGTCGAAGGCTAGCAGGGGCTCGCCGCCGCTGATGCTCGAGCCCGTGAACCCGAACTCCGCAAGGTAGTCACCATAGTCTTCCGGCGATGTGAAGGTGAGCGTGCTGGTGCCGGGCTCATCATGATTGTCCTGTCTGGAAGGGCAGAAAAAACAGCCGGCATTGCACAGGTTGTTGATGAAGAGACAGGACCAAGAACCCTCTCCGCAGAGGCGGCAGCCCGTGGAGATCCTGAGGTGAAAGGGTTTCGTCTCATTGAATGCAGAAAGGAGTTGTCCTGAAATGCTTTCGAGCAGGCCCTTTCTCGCATCTTCGGATCGAGCGGTCTCCTGCGGGTCCAGCCACTTCATAGAAGCAGCGTCGGGTCCGTACTCATCCAGGTTGCTCTGGACAATGGATGTGCGGTCAAGTTCGGGAATGAGCATGGGTAGGTTCTTAGTTCTTCTGCAGAGGGATGTCTTTCAGAAGGCGGTTGGCATCTGATCCTTCTATGATCCGGTTGAATTCCTTGAGAATACCCTCGATATCCTTTGAATAATCCTCAATGGGCATGCCTGCACAGGAGACGCCGTGATCCTCCTGGGCCCCGATGACTGAGGCCACGGTGATGGTGGCCGTGTCTTTCGCCGGCAGGTACGTGGATTTTCCATTACCCTGCGAAACCACCTCGATGAGGATGCCTGTCTCGCACAGCTCGTTCATTATCCGCTTCACGAGTATCAGGGGCAGTCCGAGCACCTTGGATATGTCGGAAGCAGTGAGAGGGTGTGAACCAGCTTCAAATCCCACCACGACATGGTGAGTGATCGAGAGCCAGAGCAGCTTCTTCTGAACCGGGCTTATCCTGCTCATATCCAGCTCGATGCCGCATGCATAGGCATTCTGATATGCATAGGACAGCTCGGCTCCGAACAGCACGACGAACCAGCTGATCTGGAGCATGACAAGGAACAGCGGCAATGCGGCAAAACTGCCGTAGATGGCGTTGTAATGGGCCACGCCGACCTGGAAAAATATGTAGATCTTCTCGACTATGACAAACACGGTTCCTGCAACCAGTCCGGCAACGAACCCCGATGAAAGACTCACCTGTGTGTTGGGTATGAAGATATATAAGAATGCAAGCAGCAGCCAAATGGGGCAGTAGGGGATCAGTTTTATAAGGGATGTTATGATGAAGGTGAAGATCCCCGGCCCGAGACTGACGGTGATGTTGTTCAGGTGCGTTATCACCATGAGCGTGGCGCTGCCCGACATGATCATAAGGATAGGGGCGATGAGCATGATGGAGAGATAGTCGCTGAATTTTCTGCCCAGGGGCCGCTGCCTGGTGACGCCCCATATATTGTTGAGGGACTGCTCGATATTGCCAAGCACATTGATGACCGACCACAGGAGCACGATGATGCCCGCACCGGCAAGCAGGCCGCCTTTCGTGGTCTCGAGCAGGCGGCGTGAGAACTCCATGACGTAGACCACCAGCTCCTGGTGTTCAGCCATGTCCTGCATGAGGCGCTGCTCCAGAAGTTTCTGGAAGCCGAAACCCTTGGCAATGGCAAAGGCCACTGCTGCAATGGGGACGATGGACATGAGGGTGAAGAAGGTGAGCGCGGACGATCTAAGCGCGCACTCGTCGGCAGTATATTTTCTGAAGGTGATGGAAAGGACCCTCAGGGCCGATACCAGATGTCTTTCCATCCAGGGGAGTTCCTTGAGGGAGACATCCCAGATGCCCTGCTTCAGGAATAGTTTGATATCCGCAAGATTTTCCATTTCCCTCATTTTCATTGACTGCCTCCCGATCATCTGCACATGCATTCACCCTAATGATTTAATTAATAATTGAGCCTGTAGGGTATGCAATATGGAAGAAAAGATAAAGCTGAAATAATGAGGGAGGCCGGTTGTCTTGCCGGTCTCCCCCACGGATATCAAAGATATACCTGTTTAGTTAGACGACCTGTCTTCTATGCACACCTCTATGGTGAAGTGACCGTTGTCGGTGTCGAACGGGATGGCAATGATGGGCTGCTTGGTTATGTGGGAAATGGCGTGATTTTTACCGGTGATCACCGTGGGGATGGCGCCCTTGAGCGATCTCCCCATGGCCTCCAGCTTCTGCCTGGCCTGACCGGATACGATGTTCAGGATCTCACCTACCGCGTCTTGCACTTCTTCGTTGATCTCGTTGACAGGCTCTCCGAACATATTCCCGACAATGGCAAGGATGCTCTCCTCTGAAAAACTCACTGAGATGGTGCCTCTGGCCTCGCCACTGAGTCCCACGATTCCGGATACGTCTCCGCGCGCTAGAGCGTCTTTCTTCAGGTAGGGTTTACCCGCCGTGGCCCTGGTAAAGGCCAACGAAGACAAAACATGCAGGGTGGCTTCTATGAACGGGTTGACGAGCTTGACATCCATACATACCTCTCACGATAATTGCTTCGCTCTGCGTATTGTTATTGCTATCGGCATGGACTCCGGAAAAATGTAGAATAATTTTAAGTACGGTTAAGATTTACTGATGTTGTGATGAGAGGGCTTGGGCGATCAGATTCCGGATACGGATCGATTCGTAATTTCCCCAGGCGGACGCGGATATCAAAAAAAACCGTGCCTTCGGGAAACGGAACAGCGGCATAAAAGATCTCCGGTGAGAGAACTCCTGCTTGAAGTTGCAGGCCACCGATATTATTATACAGGTAATCGATGTTCCGTAAATTTTTCAAGAGGAGTTGTTCGAAGACATGGGAAAGAACAAGTTCAATCTGTCATTTAAATGGGTTGGAGCAGCCACCTGGGTCCTTGCCGTAGATGATGTAAAGATTGCATGCGATCCTGTCTTGTGTCCCAAGGATACGGTGCAGAACTATGCACTGGGCATGAAGGGGAAGAGGAGGACAGAACCGGCATATGTCGATAAGGACTTCCAGAATGTCGACCTTTGGCTTATAACGCATAACCACGAAGACCACCTGGATCAAAGGGGTTTGATGGTCATCGATCCGAAGGCTACGATTATAACCCACAAAAATGCCTCTAAAATGTTGAATACCATTCACCCCCGAAAACTTAGTTCCATGGAATGGGGACAGACGCTTTCATATAAGAT
>DATKLV010000045.1:0-3694 GCA_035542255.1 Desulfomonilia bacterium
CCAGGTAAAGAAAAATGACCGATAAAGATAATATGGCAGTGTTTTTCGGACGTGACCAGGAGGCGGTATGACTTATGTGGCATTGATCGAAATGATGCAGCGGGAAAAGGATCTGGTTGAGAAGCTCAATAAGCATCTGCAGAAGGAGCTCGATCTGATATCCGAAGGCGATATCCAGACACTCGAAGAGTCCATGCCGCATAAACAAAAACTGCTCAAGGGCATAATAGAGAACCGCGAAGGTTCTGATACACCTCAGGGGGAGCCCATGCCCGAGTATGCCGAGATGATGCGGTCGCTCCAGCAGGATCTGGTGGTGTTGTGGAAAATGGCCAGCGGGCTCAATGACCTTTCAAAGCAGTTTGTGGTCCAGAGGCTCAATGAGATCGATGACCAGCTCGAGATCTTCTTTGCCGGCCTGAAGGACGGCTATTCCAAGGATGGAAAGAAATCTTCCATTTCATTACATACGATAAAGACAGGAGCCTGATATGCCGGGTATTAGTGGCGCACTAGATATCGCCCGTTGGTCCATGTATGCCTCCCAGCTTGCTATGGAGGTTACCTCGCACAATATCGCGAATGCAAACACAGAGGGGTATTCCAAGCAGAATCTTGAAGTTCGGGCCAACAACCCCATTACCATGGCGCCCGGGCAGTTCGGTACCGGGGTGAAGGCTACGGAGGTGACGAGGCAGTATGACGCCTATCTCAGCGCCCAGGTGGTCCAGAAGAGTGCCGACGATTCCTATTGGAGTTCGCAGAAGGGTGCTATGGATCAGATCGAGAGCATCTTTAATGAAACCGACGGCAACGGCATAAATGCCTTGATGGGTGATTTCTGGAATGCATGGGGGGCACTTGAGAACAACCCCGACGGCGTGCCGGAGAGGAATTCCCTGATCTCAACTACGGACAATCTGGTGTCCATGGTCCATGATATGGATACCAACCTGAGGGCCAATCAGCAGAACCTCGACATGAACATCAGGGGTGCCGTTGACGATACGAACAAGATCATCAGCCAGATAGCCGACCTGAACAACAATATAACAAGCGTTGAAGTCAAAGGCATGATCAATGCGAACGACCTGCGGGATCAAAGGGACCTCCTCCTGCAAAAGCTTTCTCAACACCTCGATATCAACTATTACGAAGATTCGAGTACAGGCCAGGTCAATGTATTCATCATGGGAGGCACTCCTCTCATACTGGGCAAGGACCACAACAGCTTAAGCACATCGTATAATACGACCACCGGCTTCACGGACGTCCTCTGGAATGATACGTCGGGGAGAAGCATAAACCTCACTTCCCCCACCCTAAAACTCAAGAGCGGTGATATCACCGGTATGGTGGATGTAAGGGATAATCAGATCGGTTCTTACCTAGATTCTCTGAATACGCTCACCCAGGAGCTCGTCTGGCAGGTGAACTCCCTGCATAGTGAAGGAACAGGTCTCCAGAGTGTCCATACTATGACCGGTACGGTCCAGACTTCCGGAGATGCCGATAATCTTTCCACTGCCTTCCTTTTCAGCAACCGTTACACCCCCGGCGGATCATTCGATATCGTGGAATATGACAATTCAGGCCAGGTAGTCGGCACTTACAATATTACCCCTGCAGGGAATACCGTGGGTGACCTAAGAACTGCGATCAATACGGCATCCGGCGGTACGATCGCAGCAACACTCACCGGTGGGACAAGCGGCGCCTTGAGTATCAGTGCTGTTGACCCTACCCATACCTTTGCCATAAAGCCGAGTGCCGGAGGAACGGCCAGCAACGCCCTAGCCATACTTGGGGTAAACACGTATTTTTCCTGGGACGAGACAGTGGGCCAGCCGGTTGATGACATAACCCAGACCGTAGCTGTCAATCAGGTTCTGAAGACGAATCCCAATCTTATCTCATCGGGATATCTGGATAACAACAACATGGTGGCGCCCGGCGCCAATGAGGTTGCCAGTGCCATTTCCGCGCTCCAGGACAAAGTCATCCCCAACATGGGTGGAGCAGGGGTCAACACCACCATGGATGCCTACTACAGCTCATTGGTTGCCCAGGTCGGTGTAGACTCCCAGAATGCAACCCAGAACCAGAAATTCAACGATACCTTGCTAAGTCAGTATACCCAGCGCAAAGAAGGTGTTTCAGGAGTTAACCTTGATGACGAGATGACGGATCTCCTTAAGAATCAGCAGATTTACCAGGCCTCTGCCAAGCTGATCTCCATCTGCGATACGATGATGCAGTCGTTGCTTTCAATACAATAATCATGTAATACTTTCTCAAAAATAAACGTTCCGGGGGATTCATTGCTGATACTGACAAGGAAAGTCGGCGAATCAGTCGCCATCGGCGATGATATCCAGGTATCCGTGGTTGAGATCAAGGGTAACCAGGTCAAACTCGGTATCCAGGCCCCCAGGGATGTGACCGTGCACCGTGAGGAAATATATTTGAAGATTCAGGAAGAGAATAAACGGGCTGCCCAGGTATCAAAAGATGTATTAGGGTCCGTGGAGGACCTGATCTTGAAGAAGGACTCATAATCACAGTGTCGACTGAAGCCTTTTTGAAAAACAGTAAGCAGGAGGTAGGATACCATGCGTTTTCTTTTTAACCTTATAAAAAGTTTAATCCTTGCGCCTTTCAAGTTGGTCAAATTCATCCTTGCGGACGTCGTCCTCTACGGACTCATCGGGGGGGTCGTTTCCCTGATCAAGTCGGTACTCAGGACCATCTTCAGGCTTATTTTCAGACCCTTCACCATGCTCTTGGTTGCCGGCTGTGCTGCAGCTTTCTACTTTGCCAGTGAGGAGCAGAAGAAGAAGGTCAAGGCCTTGCTGGGGATGGAGTGATTCCGATCAGAGCGACCGAGGAGGCAAGGATCAGCATCGAATGCTCGTTACATGATGCCCTTGAGAAGACCGATGCGACCTTACGATTGATCTAATCAAAGGGGATACCATATAATAGAGAAGAGGGACCCTCAACTGAGAGCCCCTCTTGATCGGTTTTCCATCCGGATATCTTACGGATATCCGATAAGCTTTTACTGCAGGCCCATGAATTTTATGAACGGGTTTGCATAGAGCAGGATGAGCTCGATGACCAGTGCATAGATCGCAAGGGACTCGATCATGGCCAGGCCGAGGATAAGCGCGGTCAGGATCTTGCCCGATGCATCGGGATTTCGTGCTATACCGTCACATGCGCCCTGTACGCCGTGGCCCTGGCCGATGCCGGTACCGAAGGCGGCAAGTGCCATGCCGATGCCCGCGGCCACGGAGGCCCAGGAGAAGTACTGAATGGCCTCAGGGCTTGCTGCTCCCCCTGCTGCAAAGACCACTGATGTGAGACCCAGAACCAAGAATGTTGAAACCCCTGACAACCATAGAACTCTTTTCATACAATCCTCCACGAAAATAGTATTGAATCCGTATAATCAAAAAACAACCACTGAGGTATTTTACCTGTCAAACCCGGCAGCCGTCAATACCGTTTAACAGCAGGTAGATAAAAAAATAGGCGGGCCTGAACGAGCCCGCCGGTATTTTTTATCCATTATTGCCGATTTGCTGGTGCTTAGTGGGACTCCTCCATGGCTCCGCTTATGTACATCATGGCAAGGAGCGTGAACACGAAGGCCTGCAGGATCGAGGTGAACATCATGAGAACGAGCATG
>DATKLV010000046.1:0-2140 GCA_035542255.1 Desulfomonilia bacterium
AAGCTCGGTTTTGCTCTGGCCCTTGATCCTGGGACTGGAATTCAAGGCTAGTATCTTCATGTCATCCTCCTGCGCTCTGCGTGCCCTGAATGACCAGGGCTCTCAAAGGTTGTCCTATAAAAGTATCTTTTTAAAGGCACGATGACAAGGGGGTGATGAAAGTATGTGTGATATAAAACAGTTAATGAGAAGTTATGAAGAACAAATGAGAACTGCCGTCATTGCAGATATGCCTTGAGCTCCTCTATCCTCACCTTCACCTGTTCCCGGATGGTGCGGATCTGCTCGGCACTGATTTCAAAGGCCTGAACGGCAACCGTTGTCTCCGGGGTGATTCCTTCCGGATTGGGCGTTCCATACCCCATGGACTTGACGAGCACATTGGCGAGGTTCACCACGAGCAGCTCCATGCTCGGCTTCTCTATGTCTTCCATATGATCATGGGACTCCGTCACCTGCATGTACACACCCGGGAAATTCCATCTCTTCATGAGCAGCGCACCGGTCTTGCCGTGATAGGCTGCAAGGGAATCCAGCAGCTCGTCGGAAGAAATCGATTTGGCGTCTTTATCACGCTTTTCGATCTCCCCGAATACCCTCAGGAGCATGAGCTTGCCTATGTCATGGAGAAGGCCCAGGGTAAAGGCGTCTTCGCTCAGCTTCAAGGCCTTGATTTCGGTGATGACCTGGCTGGCATGAGCGCATGAAAGTGAGTGCTCCCATAGCTTCTCCATGACATCCGCATATTTCGGATTGGTACCGAGATAGAGCGATCTGTTGGATATGGCATCAACGGTCTGCTTCGTGGCCAGCAACCCAAGACGGCCGATTGCCTGCTCCACTGTCGTGTTCTCGGTGAAGCCCCGATAGTAGGTTGAGTTGGAAATACTGATGAGTTTTGCCGATATGGCCGGGTCCTGCTTTAAAAGACCCCCTATATCCTGCAGATTTGCACCTGCCTTGATCAGTTCATGGAATTTCGACTGTATCCGAGGCATGGGCGGGAGCTCGATCTCACCCCTGTTGAAACGGGCCATGATCTTCACGATCGGGTTCTTTTTTTCCTTGTCAGACGTGCTCCCGTTCGAAGGTCCGTTCTGCTGCTGGTCGACCAGTCCATTGTCCCTCAGCTTCTTGACCACGGTTTCCCTGCTGAACGGTTTCATAATGTAATCATTGCAGCCCGATTTGATACAGGTCAGTATGACATCCTTATCCGAAGCTGCAGTGACCATGAAAATCTTGACTTGAGCTTCCCTGGGTGTGACTTTGTCTTTTTCTGCCGTGCGGATACGGTTGAGCACCTCTGTCCCGTCCATCTCGGGCATCGAGATATCCAGCATGATCAGGTCATACCGGTTGCCGTCGGTACTGGCATCCGTGAATGCCCTGAGTGCATCCTGCCCGCTCGCCACCTCGTCGCAATCGCCGAGTGCGCTCATGATGTGCTTCATCTTCTCCCGGCTGACTAGCTCATCATCAACTACGAGGATCCTCATCCATCCTCCCGGGGATCATGTTTATTTATTCTATTGATCATCTGACGGTATTTCCTTTTTAGTAACTGCCTTCCTTTCAGAACCTGCGGGCAAATGCCGCGAGTTTCTCATATTCCTGTTCAAGCCTTACGAGGGCTTCAAGAGACCCCTCCATCAAGCCGGCATTGACTATCCTTTCAAGGTCCAAGGCACTCTTGGACAGATCCATTGCAGTCAGATTGGAGGCCCCGCCCTTGATCGAATGGGCCTCTTCCTTGACTACTTGAGCATTTCCCTCCGATACGGCCTTCTTCATACAACCAATCTGTTCCTTTACCTTGTCCATAAACTCCTTAATCAGCTTTTTAAGGAACTCTTTGTCGCCATCGAACTCTTCAAGTATTTGTTCCACATTGATCGGGGAATGGTCATCTTCGGGCATTGAAAGTACGGATTTCATGCTTTGGGCACCGGTCATCACGGGGGCGACATCCTCACAACATGGAGATATCCACTTCTTGACCATAGTGGTCAGATCATCTCTTTTTACCGGTTTGGTAAGGAAGTCATCCATCCCTACCTCAAAGCATCTCTCCTTGAATCCCTGTATTGCATGCCCGGTCATGGCAATTATGGGTGTGCGTCTTCTCGACTTCCCTAGT
>DATKLV010000047.1:0-3794 GCA_035542255.1 Desulfomonilia bacterium
GATCACCACCAATAACATCAGTATGGAAAACACGATTTTCACATATTGCATGCAAGACTTATATACCGGCATATCGCCGAAATCAATATCTGTGCTTATGAAGCAGCTAACCGGGAATTTAAAATGCATATTTAAATGAAATTGGGAGTTGAAATTTTTAAAGACCCCATATATAAACCCCACTCTGTGTCCCTTGTTGACTACCGGATCATGAAAGGAGCCGTGAATGCCGAAGATACGTTCCTTTCGGGGAATCAGATACAACCCTGAACGCGTTGATATCGCCCATGCGGTCTGCCCGCCTTATGACATCATTCCCCCTCATCAGGTGGAGGAGTATTATAACAAGAGCTCGAATAATGCCGTAAGGCTAGTACTCGGCAAACAGTTCCCCAAGGATAACAAGGACAATAACCGTTACACCAGGGCCAGGGATCTGTTCAAGCAATGGATCAAAGAAGAGATACTCATCCAAGATAAAAATCCGGCGATCTACTACCACGAGCAAACCTTCACCATTGGTGATAAGGCTTTGACCAGAAGGGGTTTTATCGCATCAGTCCGCCTAGATGAAGACGACAAGAAGAGCATCCGCCCACATGAGCATACGGTGAAAAGCCCCAAGCTCGACAGGCTCCGCCTCATGAGTGAGGTAAGGACTAATTTCAGCTCGGTCCTGGGTGTCTATTCCGACCCGAAGAAAACCATTGAAACACAGATAAAGGCCAAGCTAGGGTCCCCTCAGATCGATTTTTCCACCAAGGATGAAACACATAAATTATGGATCATCGACGACTCGGCTACCATCGAGAAGATCTCCAAGATGATGAACAACAAGAAGATTCTCATCGCGGACGGACAGCATCGCTACGAGACTGCCAAGATCTACAGGGATCGCATGAAGGCGGCCACCAGTAAGACGGATGGAAACCAGAACTTCGACTATATACAGATGTATCTCGTGAACATCGATGAAGGAATAAAGATCCTCCCCTTGCACCGCGTCATAACCGACAGTATGGGAGTCGGGCTTGTAGACCTCGAGTACCGGATAAAAGAGATCTTCAACATGGCGCCCTATGATAACAGGAAAACCTTTCTCGCTGCCTTGAATAAGAGTGGAAAAGGCAGTATCGGTCTGTATGTAAAAGGGATCCCAAGGTTCTATCTCCTTCAGCTCTCAAATGATGCCGAGATTGAAAAGTACCTGCCGTCAGGCATCCATCCACTGCTGAAAAAACAAGATGTTACCATCCTCCACGAATGCATAATCGAGCCTATCCTGGGAATCGGCACGAACATGGAAAACAAACGGGTCATGTTTACCAGCAAGGCCGAGGAGGCCCTCGACATGGTGGCTAAAGAAGAGGCCGACATCGCCTTTCTGCTCAACCCTCCCACCATAGAGGATGTGATGGAAATCGCTGAAACAGGTTTGCGGATGCCCCACAACTCAACCTTTTTCTATCCCAAGACACCGACTGGACTAGTCTTCCATACCTTGGAATAAGCACGGAATTCCGGATCATCAACTCTCGCTTACCAACCCGAGGCCATTGGTTGCAGAAAAACATTCTTATATCGTCGGTCTATTCTTGACCATTTGAGAAAACCCTTAAAAAAACTTGACTCTATTGAATGATTGTTCTATTTTTGAACAATGATTCATAAATTGAACATCAATTCTTCAGCCATGACCAGGAAAGAAAGGGAAACGGCATTGAGAAAAGATGCCATCCTCAATGCCGCGCGTGAGTTCTTCGAAAAAGAGGGTTTTTTCAATTCCACCATGGCCCAGATCGCATCCAAGGCAGAGTTCGGCGTCGGGACATTATACCAGTTTTTCCCCAGCAAGCAGTCCCTCTTCGCAGAAGTGATACGACAGGGATTGGATGACTTCATGAGCTCGCTCAAGAATCTCCTCTCCAAACAGAAGACTTGGAAAGAAATGCTTAAGATCTATGTAGAGTTCAACATCGGCTGGATCGAGAACAACCCGGGCTTCCACAGGCTCATCTACGAGATTTACTTTTCACCCATCCCGGAGCTGATGCCTCATATCTTCGCACACATCAAGGATGTCCATAGGGAAAATGTACAGATAACCCGCGAGATCTTCACGGAGGCAAACAGGGAAGGCGAAAACTTCGACCCCGAGCTGAAATCCATCATGCTGCTCGGAACGATACACACCATCGCCCAGACCTACTTCCTGGGCATTCTGGAAAAGGCGCCCGGAGAATATGCTAAAGGTATTTTAAAGGAATTTATCGGGAGGTTACCACAGTGAGGAAACATATCTTTTCCATTGCGCTCAGCTTTTTCTTCTTGGGGCTGTTCAGTGCCCATGCATCCGATTACCTGACGCTTGAAGAATCCATCAAGACGGCCATCGAACGTAACCCCGGCGTCAAGGCCCAGAACCAGGATGTGCTCGGGAAGGAGATGGACAAGAGGTCGCAGTTCTCACAGATGCTCCCGAAAGTCGACCTTACCTATGGTTACATGCGATTCGAGGATGTCCAGACCTTCACCTTCCCTCCACCCTTGGGAAAGGTCTCCCTGAGCTCCAAGGGCAACTATAACACGGACATAGAGGCCAAGCAGGTGCTTTTTGCCGGCGGGGCACTGTACAACAGCTACCTTGTCGCCAAGAACGACCTGTTCTCGGCACAGCTCGAACGGGAAAGGTTCATCAGGGATCTCAAGCTCCTGGTTATCGACGGGTATTATGCGGTGATCAAGTCCAGGCAGCAGCGGGAGGCTGCAAAGAGCAATGTCTCATCGTTCAAGAGCCACCTGGATGTAGCCAATGCCTTCTTCAACCAGGGCATGATCCCCAAAAACGACCTGCTGGAATCACAGGTGAAATATGCACAGAGCCAGCAGCTGCTGATAACCGCCGATAATGCCGTCAAGATCGCGGAAGCGAACATGAATATCCTCCTGCAGAGAAACCTCAGCGAAGAGGTGAACATCGATTCGGAGATAGCGATGACCAACCTGGAAACCACCTTCGACCAGTCTCTTACCACTGCCATGGAGAACAGGCAGGAGATAAAGACGGCAAACCTTCAGGTGGAGAATTCCGCAAAGGGGATAAACATCGCCCGCTCTGCCTTCATGCCGAATGTAGCTGCAACCTATGGCTACGAGAAGCAAACAGGTGTTGATCCTTCCCTGAAATACGATACCTGGAAAACCGGAATCGGGCTCTCATGGAATCTCTTTTCCGGGGGTTCCAGCTACTGGGATTATAACAAGTCCCGATACATGAACAGGAAGGCGGAGTATCTCCTGGAAAGCCTTAAAAATCAGGTAACTCTCGAGGTTAAAAATTCATACCTCAATATAGAGGAAGCGAAGGCCCGTCTCGAAGTGGCCCAGAAGGCCATCGCTCAGGCCGAAGAACTGGCAAGGATCCAGAGAGACCGTTACAACCTTCAGGTGGCCACCACCACCGACGTGCTCGACGCGCAAACCCTGCTGCTCCAGGCGCAGAACAACTACATAACGGCGCGTGCAGACCATGCCAGGGCTATGGCAGCACTCCGCGCCTCCATGGGCACTCTTTAGAGACTTTTGCATAACCTACTAATCGGTCATCTCGACCGGAGGGAGAGATCTCAAATCAAGATTTCTCGCTTCGCTCGAAATGACATAAACCTGGTTAAGATATTATTAAAACACCATTTATAATCAATTGATATAATTGAATTAAAAACATCGCCCCCTCACCCCGGCCCTCTCCCCCTGACAGGCGGAGAGGGGGATCCTTTTGGAGATCCTTATTA
>DATKLV010000048.1:0-2492 GCA_035542255.1 Desulfomonilia bacterium
AGTGGGATGAGGTGGATGCCGTGATCGCACTGGGTATTGTCGGAAGATCGCGCTATGTGGAGGACTTTATCGCCTGCCAGGAGCGTTTTGACGGCAAACTTTATACCAAAGAGCTCAAACTCTCCGTGCTCAAGGCACAGATACAGGCTGAAGAACGAGTCATATCAGGCATCGGCAAAATACAATCGGAAACGGGCAAGCCCATCCTTGTGGTGGCCCTTACGGAAGAGGGACTTGCGTTGAAACAGACAAGTTACGGCCCGGTAATCACCTTATCCACACCTGAAGATGCAGTCACTATAGTTGCGCACATGGCGCACTACGGTATCTTCCTGGCCGGGCTGAAGGAATAATCTTCCCCTCATCGTGGCTATCTCCCTCATGGGGCGAGACTTTCTTGTGAACTTTAGGATCTATAAAGTATAGCTCCCACTTCTTACAATACGAGATTATGGCCTAGGCAGCATCAGGGAATATTCGGGATGATTCCTTCATTATGGCGCCGACAACCAATCCGGCAAACACGTACTTTAAGAATGCCCCTAAAAACCATGCATGGGCGATGAAGGCGGTAATGGGCATTGCAGCATAGCTGCCGTACCCCATTGACACACCTGCACCTACACCGAAGAGGGCCCCGTATATCACGGCATTCTGCACATTTTTTTCATGAATCAACAACCAGTAAATGGAGGTAAACACGCAAGCGCTGACTGCCGTCACCAGGTAGATGATCCAGGGACTCATCTCTTCCATGGGCCTCCAGAGCTGGGATGTATCAGCGTATGCGCTTCTCAGGATGAGACCGTGCAGGATGAAATCTACGATTGACCAGAGGATGAAGATGATGACTGTGGCGATAATGGATTTTCTCAGCATAACCGGACCCCCGTGAGATGATTAATCGCATCGTTTATACCATTTACTCTCTTGAGAGGTAAACCCCGAACAGGTCCGGCCTGCATAGTCAGTCTTAGAGGAGATGTCTTTCGATCGCGCGGCCGATCGCACTGGCAAAGACCTCATGGCCGCGCTCATTGGGGAGCCGGGCATCCTTCTGGACAAGGTCGCTGTTTGTCAGGTTTTGCTCCTGAAGGTAGCCTGCCCAGTAGGTATGCACCGGCACCATCTCGCAATCGAGATCCATGCATACTTCCCGTATGGTGCGGTAGTAGATGTTGATCGCATCCATCTCGTAGGGGTCGTCAAAGGTATGCGAGGTGGGCATCAGGATTACGGGACTGAACAACTCCCTGGCCGGCCGTACCATTCTCACCAGGTTCTCCTTGAACTCGGACCGGTAGACCGGAAAGAACGCATCATCCACACCGAAGTGGATCACCAGGATTTCAGGAGCGGCAGGCTCGATATCATCGTGAAAGGTCCGGATGCCGTCAAAGGAGTTCTCTCCCCGTCCGGACCGGTTGATTACCTCAATGTTTCCGGCAGAGCAGTATTTCTTCAGGATATCTACATAACCGAGTGTCACCCCGACACCGGCAGCAATGCTTCCTCCCCGAACGAGCAGTTTCATGCCGACCCTATTTATCCGTCAACGGGATCCTTGACTCACAAGGAACGCCTGTCTGGCACAAACCGCAGCTGTAGCCGTCGAAGCCGTAGTTTTCCTTTATGAATGGGATGGCCTTTCCAAAGACATAGTCAAAGCATTTGCCCTTATCGTGGCCGGATTCGCTGATAGCCCCTGCAGGGCAGCGCGAAATGCATTTCTTGCAGATGCCTTTTGAAAAGAAAAGGCAGTAGTCCGTGTGGGAGCTGTAGTGCCTGGGTGTGGGAGGGATCGCAACATGCGCCACAACAGAGCCCGCGCGCATGGCCTTGCCCACCGGGGTGATGAGCCCGTCGCACAGGCCGAATGTCCCAAGACCTGACACATATGCGATATGGCGCTCCGACCAGTTGGAGGAAAACCCGTGCTGAGGCGAGTTCTGCCATGAAAAGTCGGCATGGAGGGTGGGTGCGACCGCTTCATGACCGAGAGCAATAAGGGTTGATACCATATGCTTTTTGAGCTTGTTATTGATCTCTTCGCCGAAGGTGCGTGACCGCGCCCAGCGGTGAGCTGGGAACGACGCCTCCTTGCGGCTATCGGCCTTCGTCGCCTCTGTCTGGGGGAGGACCCAGCTGATTACGGTGAGTTCTCCGGGGGAAACGGCGACATCAGGATAGACTCGTGAAAATATCTCGCTGGGGGTCCAGTGAAAGGGGCCCGCCGCCTCCTTGAGAGAGAGCCATAGAGGGTCACCACCCCGGGAAAACCCTACAATCGGGTCCGCCCATGCCCGTTCGCCGGGCTCCTGCCAGAGGGAGTTCTCACCGGGCTCGTCAAGAAACGATCTGATTGTGGCATTTATTTGGACTGATAAATCAGGCTGTTCACCGGGACACATGCATACCTCCCTGGCTGTTCTGTTTGAATTTAACGCTAAAACAAATAAATGCATGAATCAATCTATTCTTTTTAAGGAGAG